>NZ_JBSGZP010000565.1:0-4960 GCF_053611065.1 Streptomyces sp. NPDC054840 | reverse complement strand
GTGGCTCCCCCTCCGGGCCACCGCGACCGCCGTTCCCCCGTGTTCCCCCGTGGAATCCCCCGTACGCTCGCGAGTGCTACGGGCGCGGACCGGACGCGTGGTTGTCCAGCGTCTGGATCTCTTCGTCCGTGGTGGGGACGGCCGGAGCCGGCTCCTTCTCCAGCGGCTTGATCTCGATGCCCGAGGCGTGGTTGTCCAGGGTCTCGATCTCGACGCCCGAGGCGTGGTTGTCGAGCGGCTTGAGGTTCTCGTTCGTCGTCATCGATTCTCCTGATGGATGGGTAGGGCTGGGCCCGTTCGGCGATTCCCCCGATGACCGCCGAACGGGTAGTCCACCAACCGGCCCGGATGCTCCCCCGAGGCTCCGGGTCGATGCACTTATCGTGTCGGACTGCGATAAACGAACGATGAACGCCGCGTTCAACCGGCGTCCGCGCAGCTCAGGCAGCGATCTCCGAGGCCAGCAGGGCCTGTACCTCGCCCAGTTCGGCCGACCTCAGCTGCGTGAACACGGCCTCCGCGTCCCGCCAGCACGCCCTCGCGCGGTCCCGCTGACCCAGCCGCCGCAGCGCCTTGCCGAGCACCGTCAGGACCGTCGCCCGCCGCCACTCCCCGCCGATCCCGCGCAGCGCGATGGCCTGCTCGGCGTGCGAGGCGGCCAGGGTGGGCCGGCGCGCCGCCAGGTGGGCCTCGGCGAGCCGGAAGTGGGTCACGCCCTCCCACAGCGGCTGGCGGTTCTCATGGAACAGCGACAGCGCCTCCGCGAGCTGCGCCAGGGCCTCGCCGAGCCGCCCCGCCTGGGTGAGGGCGATGCCGAGCGCGTAGCGGCCGTTGGCCAGGCGCAGGCTCAGGCCCATCCGGTCGTAGATGGCGATGCCCTGCTGGGCCAGGTCTATGGCGCTGGGCAGGCGGCCCAGTTCCACGTGGATGCGGGAGAGGTTGCACAGGGCGCTGGCCTCCCCGACGTTGTTGCCGTCGGCGCGGAAGCCCTCGATGGCCTGCAGCAGGTAGCGCTCGCCGTCCGCGTGCCGGCCCTCGTAGAGGGCGATGATCCCGCGGTCGTTGGGTGCCCAGCACATGGGCAGCGGGTCGCCGGCCTCGCGCGCGAGCACGGTGGCCCGGGCGGCCTCGTCGTCGGCCTCGGCGAAGCGGCCCGCGACCAGATGGACGTTGGTGAGAGTGGTGCGGGCGCGGCCCTCGGCGTACGGGTCCTTCGCGGCCTGGCCCGCGTCGCGCAACGCGACGGCTGCCGACTCGTACTGCCGGGAGTTGGCCCCCGACTCCGCGAGGTCCTTCGCCGCCCACAGCAGGTCCACGGCCCGGCGCAGGACCAGTGTCTCGCCGCCCCGCGCGGCGGCCTGCCGTACGCACGCCAGCAGTGGGTCGGCCTCGGCGTACAGCCAGTCCAGGGCGGTCCGCGGCTCGGCGAAGACCAGCCCGGGGTAGTGGGTGTCGGACAGGTGCGCGGGCAGCCGGTCGCCGGGCCGTTCCAGGGCGTAGACCCCGGAGGCGGTGGCCAGGTAGAAGTCCAGCAGCCGGTCCAGGGCGGCCTCGCACCCGCTCGGCGGCTGTTCGTCGCGCTCGGCGCAGGCACGCGCGTAGAGGCGTACGAGGTCGTGGAAGCGGTAGCGGCCGGGAGCGGCGGATTCGAGCAGGGAGCAGTCGACTAAGGCTTCGAGGAGGTCCTCGGTGTCGTACTCGGGCAGGTCGAGCACGGCGGCTGCCGCCGAGAGGGAGATGTCGGGACCGTCGGCGAGCCCGAGGAGGCGGAAGGCGCGCTGCTGGGCGGGCTCCAGCTGGCCGTAGCCGAGCTCGAAGGTGGCCTTGACGGCGAGGTCGCCGGCCTGGAGCTCGTCGAGGCGGCGGCGCTCGTCGGCGAGCTTGGCGGCCAGGACGGAGACGGTCCAGGTGCGGCGCGCGGCGAGCCGGGAGGCGGCGATGCGGATGGCGAGCGGCAGGAAGCCGCAGGCGCCGACGACGTCGAGGGCGGCCTGGCGTTCGGCGCGTACGCGCTCCTCGCCGACGATGCGGGTGAAGAGCTGGAGGGCCTCCTCGGGGCTCATCACGTCGAGGTCGACGAGATGGGCTCCGGCGAGGCCCGCCATGCGGACCCGGCTGGTGACGAGGGCGGCGCAGCCGGCGGTGCCCGGCAGCAGCGGGCGGACCTGGGCGGCGTCGCGGGCGTTGTCGAGGAGGACCAGGACGCGGCGGCCGTCGAGGGTGGAGCGGTAGAGCGCGGCGCGGTCGGCGGGGGAGTCGGGGATGGCCGTGTCGGGGGTGCCGAGGGCGCGCAGGAAGGAGCCGAGGACGGCCTCCGGTTCGGCGGGGCGGGCCTCGGTGCCCTGGAGGTCGACGTAGAGCTGGCCGTCGGGGAAGTGCGGGCGGGCGGCGTGGGCCACGTGCACGGCGAGGGTGGTCTTGCCGACGCCGCCGATGCCGGCCAGCGCGGAGACGGCCATGACCTGATCCAGGGCGCCGCCGCCGAGGATGGCGCCGAGCTCGTCGACGAAGCTGGAGCGGCCGGTGAAGTCGGGGACGGTCGCAGGCAATTGGGCGGGCCTCACGTGAACGGTCGCGGCGGCCGGGGCCGGGTCCTCCGCGCGGGCGAGATCGGCGTCGGCGTTCAGGATGCGCTGCTGGAGCGCGGCCAGTTCGGGTCGCGGGTCGACGCCGAGCTCGTCGGCGAGGAGGCGGCGGGTGTCGGCGTAGACGGCGAGGGCCTCGGCCTGCCGGCCGCTGCGGTAGAGGGCGAGCATCAACAGCTCGCGCAGGCGTTCGCGCAGCGGGTGGGCGGCGGTGAGGGCGGTGAGCTCGGAGACGGCCTCGGCGTGCTGGCCGACCTCCAGGTCGAGGTCGAGGCGGGTCTCCAGCAGCTGCAGGCGCCATTCGGCGAGCCGGATCCGCTCGGTCTCCGCGTGCGGGCCGGGGATGCCGGCGAGGGGCTCGCCCTCCCAGAGGCCGAGGGCGCGGGTCAGGAGCGTACGGGCGAGGGAGCGGTCACCGGCGGCGCGGGCCGCCTCGGCGTCGGCGGCGAGGCTGCGGGCGACGCCGAGGTCGAGGGTGGCGCTGGAGCGCAGCCGGATGGCGTAGCCGCCGGACTCGGTGACGAGGAGGCCGGGGGCGACCACCTTGCGCAGGCGGGAGGCGTACGTGCGGATGGTGGCGAGCGCCTGCTGCGGCGGGTCCTCGCCCCAGATGGCGTCGATGAGTTCGGGCGCGGTGGCGGTGCGGCCGTCGCGCAGCAGGAGTACGGCGAGCAGGGCGCGCTGCTGGGGGGTGCCGGAGGGCAGGACTTCGGCGCCGCGCCAGGCGCGGACGGGCCCGAGGACGGCGAAGCGGGACTCGCCGGGGGCTGCGGGGCCACCGGGGCCTGTGGTGCCGCCGGGGCCACCGGGGCCTGTGGTGGCGGTGGTGGTGCTCGCGGCGGAGCCGGTCGGGACACCGGCCGCGGGTGCGCGCGTCGCGCGTGCGGGGGTCGTCCCCGGGCCGGCTTCGGGTACGACGGCAGCCGTACGGGCCTCGGGATGTTTCCGCGGGCTCGGGATGGCCGGTACGCCGTCCATCTGTCGTCCCCCTGCCTTCCGTCGGTGTAAGGGTCAGTCTGCCCTGTATCGCGCGTACACGTCAGCCCGTACCTGACCGATCACCGGCCAACTAGCTGACGATCCGTCAGATAAACGCTACCGTAGAGGTCATGGAGACCTTCCCGAAGATCATCTCGGTGGACGACCACACGGTGGAGCCCCCGCACGTCTGGCGGGACCGGCTCCCGTCCAGGTACCGCGACATCGGCCCCCGCGTCGTCCGCGCCCCGTTGAGGGAAATGACGTTCCTCGGCGGCAAGTTCGCCCCCGTGATGGGGGCCAGGGGCGACGACGGCCCCATCGGCGACTGGTGGGTGTACGAGGACCTGCACCGGCCGCTCACCCGCCTCGACACGGCTGTCGGGTACGACCGCGACGAGATCAAACTGGAAGTCATCACCTACGAGCAGATGCGCCCCGGGTCCTTCTCGGTTCCCGACCGGCTCGCGGACATGGACGTCAACCACGTCCAGTCGGCCCTCTGCTTTCCGACCTTCCCCCGCTTCTGCGGCCAGACCTTCACCGAGGCCAAGGACCGTGAGCTGGGACTCCTCGGCGTACGGGCCTACAACGACTGGATGGTGGAGGAGTGGTGCGGCCCGGACGCCCGCGGCCGCCTCATCCCCCTCACTTTGATCCCGCTCTGGGACGCCCGCCTGGCCGCCGCCGAGGTCCGCCGCAACGCCGCACGCGGGGTGCGCGCGGTCGCGTTCTCCGAGATACCCCCGCACCTGGGCCTCCCCTCCATCCACACGGACGACTGGGACCCGTTCCTGGAGGCGTGTGACGAGACCGGCACGGTCATCGCCATGCACATCGGCTCCTCCTCGCGCATGCCGTCCACCTCGGCCGACGCACCGCCCGCGGTCGGCTCGACCATCACCTTCGCCAACTGCTGCTTCTCGATGGTCGACTGGCTGATGAGCGGCAAGTTCGAGCGCTTCCCCAACCTGAAGATCATGTATGCGGAGGGCCAGATCGGCTGGATCCCGTACATCCTGGAGCGCGCGAACGTCGTCTGGGAGGAGAACCGGGGCTGGGGCGGAGTCGCGGACAAGGTGCTGCGCCCGCCGTCGGAGCTCTTCGCCGAGCACGTCTTCGGCTGCTTCTTCGACGACGCCTTCGGCCTCAAGAACCTCGACTCGATCGGCGTCGCCAACGTCCTCTACGAGACGGACTACCCCCACTCCGACTCCACCTGGCCGAAGTCCCGCGAGGTCGGCGAGGCTCAGATGGGCCACCTGGCACCGGACGTGGTGGACCGCATCGTGCGCGGCAACGCGATCGATCTGCTCGGGCTCACGGCCGACGGCCTGTGGGCGGGGCCGGGGAAGTGAGCGCGCGGCCGCAGGGCGTGGCCGGCCCCTCCACCGGCC
>NZ_JBSGZP010000564.1:0-4969 GCF_053611065.1 Streptomyces sp. NPDC054840 | reverse complement strand
GGCACGGATCGTGCCCGGCTCCCTACGTTCGGGTGGCGCACCCCTCGGATGCACGGGCCGCGTCGTGGTTGGCGTAATCTCGAAGCCTGGAGCCCGCCGATCTCGGGACCTTGATCCACACCTTGGGGTTGCACAGCAGATGACTGCCATCTCTCTCGGAATGCCGGCCGTGCCGACGAAGCTTGCCGACCGCAGGGTCAGCCGCAAGATCCAGGTCGGCAAGGTGGCCGTCGGTGGCGACGCACAGATCTCCGTGCAGTCGATGACCACGACCAGGACCTCCGACATCGGGGCGACGCTCCAGCAGATCGCCGAGCTCACCGCCTCCGGCTGCGACATCGTCCGCGTCGCCTGCCCGACCCAGGACGACGCCGACGCGCTCGCCGTGATCGCCAAGAAGTCGCAGATCCCGGTCATCGCCGACATCCACTTCCAGCCCAAGTACGTGTTCGCCGCGATCGACGCCGGCTGCGCCGCGGTCCGGGTGAACCCGGGCAACATCAAGCAGTTCGACGACAAGGTCAAGGAGATCGCGAAGGCCGCGAACGAGACGCGCACCCCGATCCGCATCGGTGTGAACGCCGGCTCCCTCGACGCCCGCCTGCTGAAGAAGTACGGCAAGGCCACCCCCGAGGCGCTGGTCGAGTCCGCGCTGTGGGAGGCCTCCCTCTTCGAGGAGCACGGCTTCGGCGACATCAAGATCTCGGTCAAGCACAACGACCCGGTCGTCATGGTCAACGCCTACCGCCAGCTCGCCGCCGCCTGCGACTACCCGCTGCACCTGGGCGTCACCGAGGCCGGCCCCGCCTTCCAGGGCACCATCAAGTCCGCCGTCGCCTTCGGCGCGCTGCTGTCCGAAGGCATCGGCGACACCATCCGCGTCTCCCTCTCCGCCCCGCCGGCGGAGGAGGTCAAGGTCGGCATCCAGATCCTGGAGTCGCTGAACCTCAAGCCGCGCCGCCTGGAGATCGTCTCCTGCCCGTCCTGCGGCCGCGCCCAGGTCGACGTCTACAAGCTGGCCGAGGAGGTCACGGCGGGCCTGGAGGGCATGGAGGTCCCGCTGCGCGTCGCGGTCATGGGCTGCGTCGTCAACGGCCCCGGCGAGGCCCGTGAGGCCGACCTCGGTGTCGCCTCCGGCAACGGCAAGGGCCAGATCTTCGTGAAGGGCGAGGTCATCAAGACCGTCCCCGAGTCGAAGATCGTCGAGACCCTCATCGAAGAGGCCATGAAGATCGCCGAGCAGATGGAGAAGGACGGCGTGATGAGCGGCGAGCCCACCGTCGCCATCGGCGTCTGACGTTCTTCGAGAGATTCCGCCTCGTCAGTGCCCCGGTGCCGTTCCCGCAGTTCGGGGGCGGGCCGGGGCTCTTCGGTGACCTCGGACGCGGCATCCCCGGGCGCCGCCGGGTACAGTGCGGAGATCAGCAGACTTGCATGGTGAGGCCCCAGTGTTGACGCAGACCACCACCCGGGTCCTTGAGCCCAGTGATCTCGACGCCGCGATGGAAATCCTCGGACGCGAGCCGGTCGAGAACGCCTTCGTCACCTCCCGGGTACAGGTCGCCGGACTCGACCCGTGGCGCCTGGGCGGCGAGATGTGGGGCTGGTACGCCGACGGCGAGCTCCGCTCGCTCTGCTACGCGGGCGCCAATCTGGTCCCCGTCTGCGCCGGACCCGATGCCGTACGCGCCTTCGCCGACCGCGCCCGCCGCACCGGCCGCCGCTGCTCCTCCATCGTCGGCCCCGCCGAGCCCACCCGACTGCTGTGGCAGCTCCTGGAGCCCAGCTGGGGCCCGGCCCGCGAGGTCCGCTCCCACCAGCCGCTCATGGTCATCGAACGCCCGTCCACCACGGTCGAGGCCGACCCGCGGGTCCGCCGGATCCGCAAGGACGAGATGGAGCTGATCATGCCCGCATGCGTGGCCATGTTCACCGAGGAGGTCGGCATCTCGCCGATGGCCGGTGACGGCGGCCTGCTCTACCAGGCCCGCGTCGCCGAGCTCGTCGCCAGTGGCCGCTCCTTCGCCCGCGTCGACGACGACAAGGTCGTCTTCAAGGCCGAGATCGGCGCCGCCACCACCCGCGCCTGCCAGATCCAAGGCGTGTGGGTGGACCCCGAGTTCCGCGGCCTCGGCCACTCCGAGACCGGGATGGCCGCCGTCGTCGCGTACGCGCTGCGCGACGTGGCTCCCGTGGTCAGCCTCTACGTGAACGATTTCAACACCGCTGCCCGGGCGTCCTACCGCCGCGTGGGCTTCCGCGAGGTCGGCGCGTTCATGAGCGTGCTCTTCTGACACCCGGTTCCGACACCTGGCCGCACCTGATCCGAAAGGCGGCCCACGGACCCCGGCTGTGGCATTCCGGCAGCCCCGTACCGCGAAGTAAGGTCGCCGCATGCTGCCTTCCGGAGTCCGCATCGGTCCCCTCGACCTCGCCGCCCGCGTGGACGAGGCCCTGCGCGTGCAGGCCGTCGCCTTCGGCCTCAGCGAGGAGGAGGTCGGCATCCGGCGCTACATCGTCCAGCGCCACATGACCTGCCGCGGCGCCCGCGCCCTCGGGGCGTTCGCCGAGGACGGGGCGCTCACCGGATTCGTGTACGGGATGCCGAACGACCGCACCCACTGGTGGTCCACCATCGTCGAGCCCTACCTGCGCGCCGGGGGGCACGAGGACTGGCTCGACGGCTCCTTCGTGATCACCGAGCTGCACGTCCACCCCGGCTTCCAGGGCCACGGCGTCGGCCGGGCCCTGATCACCGGCATCACCGACGACGCCGCCGAGCCCCGCTCGATCCTCTCCGCCATCGACACCGAGAGCCCCGCACGCGGCCTGTACCGGGCCCTCGGCTACACCGACCTCGCCCGCCAGGTCCACTTCCCGAGCGCGAGCCTGCCGTACGCGGTCATGGGCGCCACCCTGCCGCTGACCAGACGCTGACCAGGAGCTGAAACCGGTACCGCGGGCCGCCGGGACCCCGGTAATCTCCCGACATGTCTACGCAACACGTGCAGCGCATGTCCCGCCTCATGGCCAAGACCCTCCGCGAGGACCCGGCCGACGCCGAAACCCTCAGCCACCGGCTCCTGGTCCGCGCCGGCTACGTGCGGCGGAGCTCGGCCGGGGTATGGACGTGGCTGCCGCTGGGCAAGCGGGTCCTGGACAACGTCTCGCGCGTCGTCCGTGAGGAGATGGACGCGATCGGGGCCCAGGAGGTCCTGCTCCCGGCCCTGCTGCCGAAGGAGCCGTACGAGGTCAGCGGGCGGTGGTCGGAGTACGGGGACCTGCTGTTCCGGCTCAAGGACCGCAAGGGCGCGGACTACCTCCTCGGGCCCACGCACGAGGAGATCTTCACCCTCGTGGTGAAGGACCAGTGCACCTCCTACAAGGACCTGCCGGTCATGCTGTACCAGATCCAGACCAAGTACCGCGACGAGGCCCGGCCCCGGTCCGGGGTGCTGCGCGGGCGCGAGTTCCAGATGAAGGACTCCTACTCCTTCGACGTGTCCGACGAGGGCCTGGCGGAGTCCTACCGGCTCCACCGCGAGGCGTACGTCCGCATCTTCGAGCGGCTCGGCCTGGACCACCGGATCGTGTCGGCCGTCTCGGGCGCGATGGGCGGCTCGGCGTCGGAGGAGTTCCTGGCGCCGGCCGGGGCGGGCGAGGACACCTTCGTGGACTGCCCGTCCTGTGACTACGCGGCGAACACGGAGGCCGTGACTTTCGCCCTGGCCCCCGTCTTCGCGGAGAACCCGGCGCTGGAGGAGGTTGATACCCCGGACACCCCGACGATCGAGACCCTGGCCGCGCACCTGGGCGTACCCGCCTCCGCGACGCTGAAGAACCTCCTGGTCAAGGTCGACGGCGAGATTACGGCCGTGGGCGTGCCGGGGGACCGGGAGGTGGACCTCGGCAAGCTGGGTGAGCACCTGGCCCCGGCGGTGGTCGAGTTGGTGACGGCCGAGGACTTCGAGGACCGCCCGGATCTGGTACGCGGCTACGTGGGCCCGCAGGGTCTGGACAAGGTTCCTTACCTGGCCGACCCCCGGGTCGCGCCCGGCACTTCATGGGTGACCGGGGCCAACCGGGCGGACACGCACGCCCGGAACGTCGTCTGCGGGCGGGACTTCGAGGTCGACCGGTACCTGGACGTGGTGGTCGTGGAGCCGGGCGACCCCTGCCCGTCCTGCGGGGCGGGTCTGCGGCTCGACCGGGCGATCGAGATCGGGCACATCTTCCAGCTGGGCCGCAAGTACGCTGACGCCTTCGGACTGGACGTCCTCGGCCGTGAGGGCAAGCCGGTCCGGGTCACGATGGGCTCGTACGGCATCGGTGTCTCCCGCGCGGTGGCGGCGCTGGCCGAGCAGACGGCGGACGAGCGTGGTCTGTGCTGGCCCGCGGCGGTGGCCCCGGCCGACGTCCACGTGGTGGCGGCGGGCAAGGCGGTGCCGCTCGCGCTGGCGGAGGAGGCGGCGTCGGCCCTGGCCGCGGCGGGTCTGCGGGTGCTGCTGGACGACCGGCCCGGCCTGTCGCCCGGCGTGAAGCTCACGGACGCGGAACTGATCGGCGTGCCGTGGATCCTGGTGGCCGGCCGCCGCTCCGCCGACGGGGTGGTCGAACTCCAGCACCGCGCCACGGGCACCCGCGAGGAACTCCCCGTGGCCGAAGCCCTCGCCCGCCTGACCCCGTGACCCGGACCTCCGCCCCCGGCACCGCGCCTCGGACGCCGGCGGGGTTGCTCGTCGGCCCGCCCGGCGTGAGTCACGGGGACGGAGCAAGGGCAGGACGGGAAGGGACGGGAAAGGGAGCCCACGCGGCGGCTACTCGCGCAGCCCGTCCCGCTCGTGCTCCGGCGGTGGCGCGTCCAGCATCAGGCCGTCCGCCGCGCCGTCGAGCGCATCCGGCGTCGAGCCTTCGTCGAGCGCGTGGGCGTCCGCGGCCTCGCCCGGATCCAAGGCCGCTTCGTCGACCT
>NZ_JBSGZP010000563.1:0-4978 GCF_053611065.1 Streptomyces sp. NPDC054840 | reverse complement strand
GGTGTGCGGTCCGTCCCGCACACCCCCGGCGATCTGTGTTTCCTCCCCTGTCACCCCGCATCCGCAGAGCGCCCGTTTCGTTGGCTGGTACGTGCATTCATACGACTCCTCCCGCGCCCCGTCCTATCCGAGCACCGTCCCCGCGCTGCGTCCCGCACGGGACCGGGACCCCTCCGCGACCGTCTCGCACACCCCCATCTACGACACGCTGTACTCGGAGTACCTGCGCGCCTTCCGGGCGCTGCCGGGCGATCGGACGGGCGAGGAGGACCACGGCTTCACGTCCTTCTCCCACGGGGGCTCGTACGCGAGCGGCAGCTCGTACGGCAGCGGCTCGAACGGCTCCGCGTGGCAGCGCGTCGACGGCTGGCAGCCCTCGTACACCCCGCAGCCGCAGTCCTCGTACTCGTACGCCGGCAGCCCCGCGTACGCCGACGGACGGCAGCACCAGACCGGGATGACCCACATCCCTGCGGCCCTGCCGCCCGCTCCGCGCCGGAGCTACTGACCCCTCGGAGTGTTTCGGTGTGGCGGGCACGGTCGGCATCTTCCGGACCTCGTGGCCGCTTTCGCCGTGCGTGATCCTGCGGACGCCGACGACGTAGCCGTCGGTCGCGCGGTCCCGGGCGGTGATCCGGATCGGGTCGGGACGTCAGGTGTGGAGCCTCCGGCCCCAGCTTGACGGCCCGCACAGGGTCCAGGGGCAAGGGGCGAGCCCCCCACCTGCGGAAAATATGCGGGTGGGGGGCTCGATCAGACGGGGACTACTTCTTCTTCTTGTACTGGGCGCCGCGCTTCTCGCGCACCCGCACCGAGATGTGGATCGGGGTGCCGTCGAAGCCGAACTCCTCGCGCAGGCGGCGCTCGATGAACCGGCGGTAGCCGTGCTCCAGGAAGCCGGAGGCGAAGAGGACGAACCGCGGCGGCTTGCTGCCCGCCTGGGTACCGAACAGGATGCGGGGCTGCTTGCCACCACGGATCGGGTGCGGGTGGGCGGCGACGACCTCGCCGAGGAACGCGTTCAGCCGGCCGGTGGGGACACGCGTCTCCCAGCCCGCCAGGGCCGTCTCGATCGCCGGAACCAGCTTCTCCATGTGACGGCCGGTGAGCGCCGAGACGTTCAC
This sequence comes from Streptomyces sp. NPDC054840, assembly GCF_053611065.1. Classification (NCBI taxonomy): domain Bacteria; kingdom Bacillati; phylum Actinomycetota; class Actinomycetes; order Kitasatosporales; family Streptomycetaceae; genus Streptomyces; species Streptomyces sp. NPDC054840. The sequence goes on along the minus strand of NZ_JBSGZP010000563.1, from coordinate 3,854 downwards.
CCGGGGCGCCCAGGCGACCTGCTGCATCTCGGTCTCGATCTCGCGCTCGAGGTAGTAGCGGCGCTCCTCGTCGAGCTCGTCCCACTTGTTGTACGCGATCACGATCGCGCGGCCCGCCTCGACGGCCATGGTGATGATGCGCTGGTCCTGGACGCTGATGGTCTCGGTGGTGTCGATCAGGATCACCGCGACCTCCGCCTTCTCGACGGCGGCGGCCGTGCGCAGGGAGGCGTAGTAGTCGGCGCCCTGCTGCAGGTGGACCTTCTTGCGGATACCGGCGGTGTCGACGAACTTCCAGGTGATGCCACCGAGCTCGATCAGCTCGTCGACCGGGTCGCGGGTGGTGCCGGCCAGCTCGTTGACGACGACGCGGTCCTCCTTCGCCACCTTGTTGAGCAGCGAGGACTTGCCGACGTTCGGACGGCCGATGAGCGCGATGCGGCGCGGGCCGCCGGGGGCGGCGCCGCCGAAGGTCTGCTCGGGGGCCTCGGGCAGGGCCTCCAGGACCGCGTCGAGCATGTCACCGGTGCCGCGGCCGTGCAGCGAGGAGACCGGGTGCGGCATGCCGAGGCCCAGCGACCACAGGGAGGCCGCGTCGGACTCGCCGCTCTGGCCGTCGACCTTGTTGGCGCACAGCACGACGGGCTTGCCCGCCTTGCGCAGCAGCCGTACGACGGCCTCGTCGGTATCGGTGGCGCCGACCTTGGCGTCGACGACGAAGACGACCGCGTCGGCGGCCTCGATGGCGTACTCGGCCTGGGCGGCGACGGAGGCGTCGATGCCGAGGACGTCCTGCTCCCAGCCGCCGGTGTCGACGACCTTGAAGCGGCGGCCGGCCCATTCGGCCTCGTACGTGACGCGGTCGCGGGTGACGCCGGGCTTGTCCTCGACGACCGCCTCCCGGCGGCCGATGATCCGGTTCACCAGGGTCGACTTGCCGACATTGGGGCGGCCGACGACGGCGAGGACGGGAAGCGGGCCGTGACCGGCCTCCTCGATCGCGCCTTCGACCTCTTCGATGTCGAAGCCCTCTTCCGCGGCGAGCTCCATGAACTCCGCGTACTCGGCGTCGCCAAGTGCTCCGTGGTCGTGCTGGTCGTTCATGAAGTCCGTTCCTCGTCGTTCGTGGTGGTCGGTGGTACCCGCGCAGCGCGGTTCCACTACTGGTTTCAAGTCTCGCTCAGCGCCCGGTCAGGCGCTTGGCGTCGGCCAGGTGGGCGGTCAGCCGGTCCTGGATGCGTACGGTGGCCTGGTCGAGGGCGGTACGGGTACGGCGGCCACTGCCGTCGCCCGCGTCGAAGGCCGAGCCGAAGACGACGTCGACCCGGCTCTTGAGGGCCGGCAGGCCCTTGACGACCCGCCCCGGGGTGTCCCCGCTGCCCAGCACGGCCACGGGGACGATGGGGGCGCCGCTGCGGACCGCGAAGTACGCGAGGCCCGCGCGCAGCGAGGCGAAGTCGCCCTCGCCCCGGGTGCCCTCGGGAAATATCCCCAGGGCCCCTCCATTGTCGAGCACGCCGAGGGCGCGGCCTATCGCCGTCCGGTCGGGGCCGCCGCGGTCGACCTTGACCTGCCCGATCCCTTCGAGGAAGGGACCGAGCGGGCCCACGTACGCTTCCTTCTTGATCAGGAAGTGCAGCGGCCTGGGCGCGGTGCCCATGACCATGGGGCCGTCGATGTTGTGCGAGTGGTTCACGGCGAGGATGACGGGGCCCGAGGCGGGCACCTTCCAGGCCCCCAGTACGCGCGGCTTCCAGAGCCCGTACATGAGCCCGATGCCGATGCGCCTGCCGACCGCCGCACCCTTGAGGGAGGGCGCTTGGCTCACCTGCGGCCCGCCCGCTTCTCTTCCACCAGGGTCACGACGCACTCGATCACCTGGTCGAGCGTGAGCTCGGTGGTGTCCACCTCGACGGCGTCGTCGGCCTTGGCCAGCGGGGAGGTCGTGCGGCCGGAGTCGGCCGCGTCGCGCTTGATCAGCGCCTCCTTGGTGGCCGCGAGGTCGGCGGCCTCCTTACCGCGGAGCTCGCCGCTGCGCCGGGCGGCGCGCGCCTCGGCGGAAGCGGTGAGGAAGATCTTGAGGTCGGCGCCGGGCAGGACGGTGGTGCCGATGTCCCGGCCCTCGACGACGATCCCGTCGGCCTCTTCGGCCGCCTCGGCGGCGATGGAGCGCTGCAGGTCGGTGATCAGGGTGCGCACCTCGGGGACGGCGCTGACGGCGCTGACCTTCGAGGTGACCTCCTGGGTCCGGATGGGACCGGCGGCGTCGAGGCCGTCCACGGTGATGGTGGGCGCGGCCGGATCGGTGCCGGACACGATGGTGGGCTTGCCGGCGGCGATCGCGATGGCCTGCGGGTCGTCGGTGTCGACGCCGTTGGTGATCATCCACCAGGTGATGGCCCGGTACTGGGCGCCGGTGTCCAGGTAGCGCAGCCCGAGCTTGGCGGCCACGGCCTTGGAGGTGCTGGACTTGCCCGTGCCGGAGGGACCGTCAATGGCGACGATCACGGCGGACGGAGCTGCGGTTTCCACGGTGCGGGCACCTTCCTGGTTGCGCGTACGTGTCTGGGCGCGGCAAAGCGCCCCTCCCCAAGGTTACCGGCCCCGGACGGCCCCCGTCCCCGCCGTGCGTTTCGGGGACCGGCCGCCCCTCGCCCGCCGCCCCGCCGCTCTCCTACTGCTGCCGCAGCGCCCAGCCCCGCTCGCGCAGCTCGGCGGTCAGGCCGGCCACCGCCCGCGGCTCCACCATGAGCTGGACGAGTCCGGCCTGCTGGCCCGTCGCGTGCTCGATCCGTACGTCCTCGATGTTGACCCCGGCCCGGCCGGCGTCGGCGAAGATCCGCGCCAGCTCACCGGGCTGGTCGCTGATGAGCACGGCCACCGTCTCGTAGACCGTGGGCGCCGCGCCGTGCTTGCCCGGCACCCGGACCCGGCCCGCGTTGCCGCGGCGCAGCACGTCCTCGATGCCCGCGGCGCCGCCGCGCCGCTTCTCCACGTCGGCGGACTGCAGGCCCCGCAGTGCCTCCACGGTCTCCTCCAGATCGGCGGCGATCCCGGCGAGGACGTCGGCGACCGGTCCCGGGTTGGCCGACAGGATCTCCACCCACATCCGCGGGTCGGAGGCCGCGATCCGGGTGACGTCGCGGATGCCCTGCCCGCACAGCCGGACGGCCGTCTCGTCGGCCTCCTCCAGCCGGGCCGCGACCATGCTGGAGACCAGCTGCGGGGTGTGCGAGACGAGCGCCACCGCGCGGTCGTGGGCGTCGGCGTCCATCACCACCGGCACGGCCCGGGACAGGGCCACCAGCTCCAGCGCGAGGTTGAGCACCTCGTGGTCGGTGTCCCGGGTGGGGGTCAGCACCCACGGGCGGCCCTCGAAGAGGTCCGCGGTGGCGGCGAGCGGCCCCGACTGCTCCTTGCCGGCCATCGGGTGGGTCCCGATGTACGCGGTGACGTCCACGCCGAGCGCGGCCAGCTCCCGTCGCGGTCCGCCCTTGACGCTGGCCACGTCCACGTAGGCACGCGCGACGCCGCGCCCGATCAGGTCGGCCAGGGTCGCGGCCACGTGGGCCGGCGGTACGGCGACGATCGCGAGGTCGACCTGCTGCTGCGGAGCCTCGTCGGTGCCGGCCCCGAGGGCGGCCGCGGTACGGGCCCGGTCCGGGTCGTGGTCGGCGAGGTGGACGGTGATCCCCCGGGCGGACAGGGCGAGTGCCGCGGAGGTGCCGATCAGTCCGGTTCCGATGACGACGGCGGTTCTCACGAGGCACTCCAAGGGGACGGAAAGGCGAACTGACGGGCTGTCCGGCCAGGGTATCCAGCACCCGCGGCACGAGGGCCCGACCGCCCATCCC
>NZ_JBSGZP010000562.1:0-4986 GCF_053611065.1 Streptomyces sp. NPDC054840 | reverse complement strand
CGCGGGCCGGTGCCACACCCGTCCACGCCCCCACCCCCGCCCCGCCCCGCCCGGAGACCCGCACCCCCCGGCCAGGGACACGGCTAGCCTTGATGTCGGAAAACCGCCAGCCCGCCGTCACACGAACCCCGAAGCTGGACGCATGCACACCGACACCGAGCGCTGCGTAAGGGCCGTGCAGTCGAAGGACGCACGCTTCGACGGCTGGTTCTTCACCGCCGTCCTGACCACCCGGATCTACTGCCGCCCCAGCTGCCCCGCGGTGCCGCCGAAGGTCGAGAACATGACCTTCCTGCCCAGCGCGGCTGCCTGCCAGCAGGCCGGGTTCCGGGCCTGCAAGCGGTGCCGGCCCGACACGAGCCCCGGTTCGCCCGAGTGGAACGCCCGGGCCGACGCCGTCGCGCGCGCGATGCGGCTGATCCAGGACGGCGTCGTGGACCGTGAGGGGGTGCCGGGCCTGGCCACCCGGCTGGGCTACTCGGCCCGCCAGGTCGAACGGCAGCTGAACGCCGAGCTCGGGGCCGGTCCGCTCGCTCTGGCCCGGGCCCAGCGCGCCCAGACCGCCCGGCTGCTCATCGAGACCTCCGAGCTCCCGATGGGCGACGTGGCCTTCGCCGCCGGGTTCTCCTCCATCCGGACCTTCAACGACACCGTCCGCGAGGTCTTCGCCCTGTCCCCGAGCGAGCTTCGGGAGCGGGCCGTCAAGGCCGGCCGCAGCAGGAACGCCCCGCCTCGGATCCCGGGGACGATCAGTCTGCGGCTGCCGTTCCGAGCCCCGCTGAACCCAGACAACCTCTTCGGCCACCTCGCCGCGACCGCCGTCCCCGGGGTCGAGGAGTGGCGCGACGGCGCCTATCGCCGCACCCTGCGCCTGCCCTACGGAACCGGTGTCGTCGCCCTGACCCCCCATCCCGACCACATCGGCTGTCGGCTCGCGCTGACCGACCTGCGCGACCTCACCATCGCCATCAGCCGCTGCCGCTGGATGCTCGACCTGGACGCCGACCCCGAGGCGGTCGACGAGCAGCTCCGCTCCGACCCGCTCCTGGCCCCCCTCGTGGACAAGGCCCCCGGGCGCCGGGTACCCCGTACGGTCGACGCGCCGGAGTTCGCCGTACGGGCGGTGCTGGGCCAGCAGGTCTCCACCTCGGCGGCGCGCACGCACGCGGCCCGGCTGGTCACCGCGCACGGGGAGCCGATCGAGGACCCGCTGGGCGGGCTGACCCACCTCTTCCCCTCCCCGCAGGCGCTCGCCGGGCTGGACCCGGAGGCGTTGGCCCTGCCGCGCAGCCGCCGCGCCACGCTGACCACCCTGGTCTCGGCGCTCGCCGACGGCACGCTGGCGCTCGGCTTCGACAGCGACTGGGAGGCGGCGCGGGCGCAGCTCTCGGCGCTGCCCGGCTTCGGCCCGTGGACCACCGAGGTGATCGCCATGCGGGCGCTCGGCGACCCGGACGCGTTCCTGCCGTCCGATCTGGGGGTCCGGCGGGCGGCGCAGGGGCTCGGGCTGCCGTCCACCCCCTCGGCGCTCACCGCGCGCGCGGCCACCTGGCGGCCCTGGCGCGCGTACGCCGTCCAGTACCTGTGGGCGACCGACACCCACCCCATCAACCACCTGCCCGTCTGAGGAGCACCAGCGATGCGATCCACCATGAACGGCACCAAGACGCACACCGTCGTCGACAGCCCCTACGGCCCGCTGACCCTGGTCGCCACGGACGGGGTCCTCAGCGGCCTCTACATGACCGGGCAGCGGCACCGGCCGGCCGAGGAGTCCTTCGGGGAGCGGGTGGCCGCCGCCGAGGAACCCTTCCCGGCGGTGTCGCGCCAACTGACCGCGTACTTCGCCGGGGAGCTCACCGAGTTCGACCTCCCGCTGTGCCTGGAGGGCACCGCTTTCCAGCGCAGCGTCTGGGACCAGCTCGTGCGGATCCCGTACGGCGAGACGTGGTCGTACGGGGAGCTCGCGACCAGGCTGGGCAAGCCCAACGCCTCGCGCGCGGTGGGCCTGGCGAACGGGAAGAACCCGATCGGCATCATCGTGCCGTGCCACCGGGTGATCGGCGCGTCGGGCGGGATGACCGGCTACGGCGGCGGGCTCGACCGCAAGGTCCGGCTGCTGGCCTTCGAGTCCGGAGAGCAGGTCCCCGTTCTGCCCTGAATCCCGGCCCTGAAAGAGGGCCGGCCCCTGCCCCATTCCGAAATGCGGTCCTTTCGAAGCGGTTGTATGAATGGAATACCGCTACATGATCGGAGTCGGGCATGGACGACTATCCGCTGCTCAACATCTTCTGGACGATGCTGTACCTGTTCCTGTGGGTCATGTGGTTCTTCCTGCTCTTCAAGATCATCACGGATATCTTCCGTGACCACAGCCTGAGCGGCTGGGGGAAGGCGGGATGGCTGATCTTCGTACTCCTGCTGCCCTTCCTGGGCGTGTTCGTCTACCTCATCGCCCGGGGCAGGAGCATGGGCGAGCGGGACCTGAAGCAGGTTCAGGAGAACGAGGCGGCGTTCCGGGACTACGTCCAGAAGACGGCGGGCTCCGGCGGCAGCGCGGACGAGCTGCACAAGCTCTCCGCGCTCAAGGACAAGGGCGACATCACCCAGGAGGAGTTCGACCGCGCCAAGGCCAAGCTCCTGGCATGACCGGGTCGGGTCAGACCACAAGGAGCGGGACGAGCAGCGCGAAGGCGGCTCCCGCCTCCACGGCGTAGCTGTACAGCGAGGGGTGCTGGACCGGGGCGGCGAGCAGGACCACGCTCTGCTGGGTGGCGGCGGCCGCCACCCAGTCGGGATCGGCGCCGAGGTTGCCCTGGTACCAGCCCTCGCAGGAGCCGGGTCCGGTGACGGCCAGGAGGTCGTCCTCGCGGCGGTAGAAGGCCTGCCAGCCGGCAGCCGGGACGGACCAGCCCTCGAAATCGGTGAACTGCGCCCAGCCGCCCTCGCGTATCGCGGTGTCGAACAGCCAGACCGGGGTCCCCTCCGGAGTGACTTCACCACCGGCCTGCTGGTCGGTGGTGAAGTGCACCATGGGGAGGGCGTCGGGCCCGTCGGCGGTGCTGGGCCAGGCGTACATCGTGATCATCTGCTGATTCTGTCCTGGTCGAGGTAAGTCCGGTGTTACGGCGAGCCGTGCTTACGGGGCGACCGGGCGCCGGCCGTTCTCCAGTTCCGCGGCGCCCTCGCCCGACTGCGCGATCCGGTACGCCTCTTGGATGCGCCACCCGAGCGGTTCGGGCAGATATGCGGTGAGTTCGGCGGGCTCGACGAGCCGCCAGGAGATCAGCTCCTCCTCCTGCAGCGTGACGGAGGCGAGCTGCGCCTCGTCGAGTACCCCGCCGTCGTAGACGTAGGCGACCAGCGGCGGCCGGCCGGCCCCCAACACCCAGTCGACGGCCAGGAGGCGGCCGAGGGGGAGGTCGATGCCGATCTCCTCGGCGCTCTCCCGCCGGGCCGCGGTGCGCGGCGACTCGTCCTGGTCCGATTCGACGGTGCCGCCCGGCAGGGCCCAGCCCTCACGGTAGTTGGGCTCGACGAGCAGGATTCGGCCCGCGGCGTCCCGGTAGAGGACTGCCGCGCCGGCCAGCACCCGGGGCAGGGTCGCGATGTACGTGGCGTAGTCGTCTGTGGTCACGCCGCAACCCTAATTCCTTCGCGACGACCGCGGCGAGGTGCCCACCGCGGCGTCGGGGGCCGGGTGGTGCGCGGTAATCGCTCCGTTCAGGGATCGAAGACGATCAAATGATGATTGCTTTACTGATGATATTGTTGCCGCTCGCCCGGGTCACTCGCTTCCGCCCTGTGGCGCCAAGGGCTCCGGTAGCTGGTGCGCCTCCGCGTGGTCGGCCTGGTGGTCCGCTGCCGACGTACCGCTCTCGGCAGGTCAGATCGTCAGGCACCCGCCGGCGGTCTTCCGCTCTCGGAGATTGAAGACAAGCCCCTCCATGCAGAACGCAGCAGCCCCGGCACGCGACGCGGCCGACCGGTCGGCACCCGTGCTGTCCGTCGTGATCCCGATCTACAACGAGCAGGAGGCCCTGCCCCTGACCGTGGCGCGCCTGCGCCCGATCCTGGACGGCATGGGGATCAGCTACGAGGTGGTCGGCATCGACGACGGCAGCACCGACGCCACTCCGATGATCATGCAGAAGATCCGCCAGGAGTGGCCCGAGCTGCGCATCGTGCGCTTCGCCCGCAACTCCGGGCACCAGGCCGCGCTGACCGCGGGCATCCACCGGGCCTACGGCGAGTACGTCGTGAGCATCGACGCCGACCTCCAGGACCCGCCGGAGAAGATCGTCGAGATGTACGAGCTGGCCCGCGAGAAGAACCTGGACATCGTCTACGGCGTGCGCGGCGACCGCGGCACCGACACCTTCTTCAAGCGGCGCACGGCCGGCGTCTATTACTGGCTGATGCGCAAGCTCGTCGGCAAGAACATGCCCAACCAGGCCGGCGACTTCCGCCTGCTCAGCCGGGCCGCCGTCGACGCGCTCAAGTCCCTGCCCGAGCACCAGCCGGTCTACCGGCTGCTCGTGCCGTGGCTCGGCTTCAGCAGCGGCGAGGTCGTCTACGTCCGCGAGGAGCGGGTCGCCGGCAGCACCCACTACCCGCTGTCCAAGATGGTCCGCCTGGCCCTCGACAGCATCACCAACTTCTCCGCCAGCCCGTTGCGGCTCGCGACCTGGCTCGGTCTGCTGAGCTTCCTCGTCTGCTTCTGCCTGGCGATCTACACGACGCTCCAGTACGCGTTCGGCTCGACCGTGCCCGGCTGGTCCTCGCTGTTCATCGGCATGCTGTTCATCGGCGGTGTCCAGCTCATCTGCGTGGGCCTGCTCGGCGAGTACATAGGCCGGATCTACTCGGCCGTCCAGGCCCGGCCCGCCTACTTCGTCGGCTACGACTCCGCGGGGGACGCCGCGGGCGCCGATCGCGACCAGCGCGTCTCCGAGTACGCGGCCTGATCCCGAGCGCCCCGGTGCG
>NZ_JBSGZP010000561.1:0-4992 GCF_053611065.1 Streptomyces sp. NPDC054840 | reverse complement strand
GGCGTAGGCACCCTCCTCGTCCATCACGAAGCTGCCCCCGGTGTGCCCGTCGATCGCGGTGTGCTCGAGCCACTGGCGGGAAAGCTGGTGCATGTGCCTGGACGCCCGTTCCCAGGGAATCCGGTGACCGGCGCAGGCCACTTCGAACCTTTCCGGTGAGGTTCTTCGGGAAGCCCCACAGGTTGGGCGGTGTCGACACCGGCATCTCGAACGGCGGGTCCCAGTCGGTTCCGCTCAGCGGACGGCCATGGTTCGAACCTCTCGGTCGGCTCGGCCCGGGAGGACACCCGGGACCGGCCCAGAATCGGCGGACGATCACCGGTGCCCGGACGCGCCGCCGCTCCGGGCCCGTAACCGACCCCATCGGGTGGCCGCCGCCGCTCCGATCGGCGGGGGCGCGAGGGGGCTCACGGGACGCCGGCCGGTGTGACCTTCGCCGCTCCTCGGGGAGGGGGTGTGCACATTGGTTACCCGCAAGTAGCATGGGTCGGGTGAGCGGGCGCTCAGCAACGTACGCCGAACGCCCCCGCGCGCAGCAGTGCACACCCGCACCTGGAGGAGAGCCAACGTGCCTCGTACCGTCAGGGACGTCGTCTTCGTCGACGGCGTCCGCACCCCGTTCGGCAAGGCGGGCCCGAAGGGCATCTACCACGAGACCCGCGCCGACGACCTCGTCGTGAAGGCGATCCGGGAGCTGCTGCGCCGCAACCCGGACCTGGACCCCAAGAAGATCGACGAGGTCGCCATCGCCGCGACCACGCAGATCGGTGACCAGGGCCTGACGCTGGGCCGTACCGCCGGCATTCTCGCGGGCCTCCCGCAGTCCGTCCCGGGCTACTCCATCGACCGCATGTGCGCCGGCGCGCTGACCGCCGTGACCGCCGTCGCGGGCGGTGTGGCCTTCGGTGCCTACGACGTCGCCCTCGCCGGCGGTGTCGAGCACATGGGCCGTCACCCCATGGGTGAGGGCGTGGACCCGAACCCGCGCTTCGTCTCCGAGAAGCTGGTCGACGAGTCCGCCCTGTTCATGGGCATGACCGCCGAGAACCTGCACGACCGGTACCCGACGATCACCAAGCTCCGCGCCGACGAGTACGCCGTGCGCTCGCAGGAGAAGGCCGCCAAGGCGTACGCCGACGGCAAGATCCAGCAGGACCTGGTCCCGATCTCGGTGCGCAACACCAACGAGGCGGCCGGTGAGACGGGCTGGGGCCTGGTCACCACCGACGAGCCGATGCGCCCGGGCACCACGCTGGAGAACCTGGCCGGCCTGAAGACCCCGTTCCGTACGCACGGCCGGGTCACCGCGGGCAACGCCGCCGGTCTCAACGACGGTGCCACCGCCGCGATCATCGCGTCCGAGGACTTCGCCCGGGAGAACAACCTCCCGGTCAAGATGCGCCTGGTCTCGTACTCCTTCGCGGGTGTCGAGCCCGAGGTCATGGGCTACGGCCCGATCCCGGCCACCGAGAAGGCCCTGGCCCAGGCCGGCCTGACGATCGAGGACATCGGCCTCTTCGAGGTCAACGAGGCCTTCGCGGTCCAGGTCCTCGCGTTCCTGGAGCACTACGGCATCGCCGACGACGACGCCCGCGTGAACCAGTACGGCGGCGCCATCGCCTTCGGTCACCCGCTCGCCTCCTCGGGCGTGCGCCTGATGACGCAGCTGGCCCGCCAGTTCGAGGAGCAGCCGCACGTCCGCTACGGCCTGACCACCATGTGCGTCGGCTTCGGCATGGGCGCCACGGTCATCTGGGAGAACCCGAACTTCAACGCCGAGGGAGACTCCAAGTGAGCACCACCGCTGAGCTCCTGAAGGGCGCGGCCGAGCTGTTCCCGGACGAGGTCGTCACGTCCGCGCACGTCCGCCACCTGGACCTGCCGTTCGGCGCCGGGCGCTTCGCGCTCATCACGCTGGACAACGGCTTCGACCACACCAAGCCGACCACCTTCGGCCCGCAGTCCCTCGCCAACCTGAACGCGGCGATCGACCAGGTCGAGCAGGAGGCCCTCGCGGGCTCCATCGTCGGCGCCGGCATCACCGGCAAGCCGTTCATCTTCGCGGTCGGCGCCGACCTCAAGGGTGTCGAGCTGCTGAAGAAGCACGACGAGGCGCTCGCCATCGGCAAGGGCGGCCACGACGTCTTCAAGCGCCTCTCGGCGCTGGCGGTCCCGACCTTCGCGTACTACAACGGCGCGGCCATGGGCGGCGGTGTCGAGGTCGGTCTGCACTGCACCTACCGCACCGTCTCGAAGGCCATCCCGGCCTTCTCGCTGCCCGAGGTCTTCCTCGGCCTGGTTCCCGGCTGGGGCGGCTGCGCCATCCTGCCGAACCTGATCGGCGCCGAGCGCGCGGTCTCGGTGATCATCGAGAACTCGCTCAACCAGAACAAGCAGCTGCGTGGCAAGCAGGTCTTCGACCTGGGCATCGCGGACGCGCTGTTCGAGGGCGCGGACTTCCTGGAGCAGTCGCTCCTGTGGACCGCGAACGTCCTGAACGGCACCACCGAGGTCGTCCGCGACGAGATCGACCGCGGTGAGGCCTGGGACGCGGCCGTCGCCAAGGGCCGCTTCATCGCGGACTCCAAGGTGCACGGCGCCGCTCCCGCCGCCTACCGCGCGCTGGACATCATCGCCGCGGCCAAGTCGGGCGACCTGCAGGCCGGCTTCGACGCCGAGGACACGGCCCTGGCCGACCTCATCATGGGCGGCGAGCTGCGCTCGGGCATCTACGCCTTCAACCTGGTGCAGAAGCGCGCCAAGCGCCCGGCCGGCGCCCCGGACAAGTCCCTGGCCCGTCCGGTCACCAAGGTCGGCGTCGTCGGCGCGGGCCTGATGGCCTCTCAGCTGGCGCTGCTCTTCCTGCGCCGCCTGGAGGTGCCGGTGGTCCTCACCGACATCGATCAGGAGCGCGTGGACAAGGGTGTGGGCTACGTCCACGCCGAGATCCAGAAGCTGCTCGGCAAGGGCCGCATCAACCAGGACAAGGCCAACCGCCTGACCGCCCTGGTGACGGGTGTCCTGGACAAGGCCGAGGGTTTCGCGGACGCGGACTTCATCATCGAGGCCGTGTTCGAGGAGATGTCCGTCAAGCAGAAGGTGTTCGCGGAGGTCGAGGCGGTCGCCCCGGCGCACGCGATCCTCGCCACCAACACCTCCTCGCTGTCGGTGTCGGAGATGGCCTCCAAGCTCCAGCACCCGGAGCGCGTGGTCGGCTTCCACTTCTTCAACCCGGTCGCGATCCTCCCGCTGCTGGAGATCGTCCGCGGTGAGCAGACCGACGACGCCTCGCTGGCCACGGCCTTCGGTGTCGCCAAGAAGCTGAAGAAGACCGCGGTCCTCACCAAGGACGCCCCGGCGTTCGTCGTGAACCGCATCCTGACCCGCTTCATGGGCGAGATCCAGAACGTCATCGACGAGGGCACCCCGGTCGTCACGGCGGAGAAGGCCATCGAGCCGCTCGGCCTGCCGATGTCCCCGCTGGTGCTCCTGGAGCTCGTCGGCCCGGCGATCGGTCTGCACGTCTCCGAGACCCTGAACCGCGCCTTCCCGGAGCGCTTCACCGTCTCCCCGAACCTCGCGGCGGTCGTCAAGGCCGGCAAGCGCGGCTTCTACGTCTACGATTCCGGCAAGCCGGAGCTGGACCCCGAGGTCGCCGCCCTCCTGGTGCAGGGCGACGTCGTCCTGACGGAGGAGCAGGTCCGCGACCGCGTCCTGGACGCGGTGGCGCAGGAGATCGGCCTGATGCTGGAGGAGGGTGTCGTGGCCGAGGCCCAGGACATCGACCTCTGCCTCATCACGGGCGCCGGCTGGCCCTTCCACCTGGGCGGCATCACGCCGTACCTGGACCGTGAGGGTGTCTCGGAGCGCGTGAACGGCAAGAAGTTCCTCGCCCCCGGCCTCGCGAGCATCCCGGCCTAGTCCGGGTCTGCGAGGGCTGTTCCACGGCTCGGCCCGCCCCTTCCGGGGGGCGGGCCACAGCCGTTCGAATAGCTGTCTAAGATTCACCCCCATGACGGAAAAGCACGCGCGGCCCAGACGCCGCCGCCGCATTCTGCGGATCACCCTGCTGCTGGTCGCCGTGCTGATCCTGGGCACGGCCGGAGCCGGCTGGTGGACCTACAGCCACCTCAACTCCAACATCGACAGCGTCGACCTGGACCGGGCGATCGGCGACAACCGGCCCGCGAAGGTCGTCGCGAACGCCCAGAACATCCTGGTGCTCGGCTCCGATTCGCGCGGCGGGGCCAATGCCGATCTCGACCACGGCGATGTCAGCGGTGCCCGCTCGGACACCGCGATGCTGGTGCACATACCCGAGGGCCGGGCCAAGGCGACCGCGGTGAGCATCCCCCGCGACACCCTGATCACCCGGCCCGAGTGCAAGGACGGCAAGGGCAAGACCCTGCCCTCCGCCAAGCGGGTCATGTTCAACTCCGTCTACTCGCTCGCCGGCCCGGCCTGCGTGGTCAACACGGTGGAGCAGATGTCCGGCGTCCGCGTGGACCACTTCGTCGAGGTCGACTTCGCCGGCTTCAAGGGCCTGGTCGACGCGCTGGGCGGGGTCACCGTCACCTTGGACAAGCCGATGAGCGGCGCCAAGGGCGGCCTCAAGCTGGACGCCGGGCCGCACCGGCTGAACGGCACCGACTCGCTGAAGTTCGTCCGTACCCGCTACGGCTACGGTGACGGCAGCGACCTCGGCCGCATCGGCCTGCAGCAGCAGTTCATGACGGCCATGCTGTCCGAGATCAAGAAGCAGGACGCCCTCGGCAACCCGGCGCGGCTGTACAAGCTCGCGGACGCCGGGACCAAGTCGCTGACCACCGACTCCGACCTCGCCTCGCTCACCGCGCTGTCCGACTTCGCGCAGAGCATGAAGGGTGTCGACCCGGACACGATGGAGACGATCATGCTTCCGGTCGCCTACGACAAGGTGGACCCGAACCGCGTGATCGTGGCCGAGCCGCAGGCGACCCAGCTGTGGGAGGC
>NZ_JBSGZP010000560.1:0-5009 GCF_053611065.1 Streptomyces sp. NPDC054840 | reverse complement strand
CTGCTGGAGCACACCCACCTGGGGAACCATCACCACGTCGGGAGCGTTGCCGCCTTCGATCTTGCTTCCGACGAAGGTGGAGACGTTGTCGCCGGAGGGTACGAAGACGGTCTTCGCGCCGGTCTTCTCGGTGAACGCGTCCAGGACCTTCTTGAAGTTCTGCTGCTCGCTGCCGGTCCAGACGCCTGCCACGGTCACGGTCTGGCCGCTCAGTTCGCCGCCGCTCGCGGGTCCGGTGGTGCCGCCGCAGGCGGTGGCACCGAGGGCGAGGGCGAGGGCCGCCGATGCGGTGGCCGCGGTGCGGCGGGTCGTCTTGCTGGGTCGTCGCATGAGGGAGTCCTTGTCTGGAGGTCCGGGACACGGGGGGCGGTCCGGACGCACATGGAGGGGGTGCGCGGGGGAGAGAAGAGGGGGGCGGAGGGGAGGGGGGAGGAGGAGTGGGAAGCGGGGGAGGTCAGGGGCCCGGGGTCACGGGGACGGGCATTCGGCCGTCCACCAGGCTGCGGTCGCCGCGGGGAGCACCCCCGCGGGACAGGGACCGCTCGCGAGCAGCGGAGTTCCGGGGACCGGGGCGGGCACCGGCTCGATCCCGAAGTTCACCGCGCAGACCAGCCCGTCGCCGCGGATGATCGCGAGCACCTGAGGAGGCGTGTCCAGCCAGCGCAGGGGGCCTTCGCCCAGCTGCGGCAGGGTGCGCCGCAGCTGGAGCCCGTCGCGGTAGAGGTGCCAGAAGGAGCGGGTGTCGGCCAGGGCGCGGTCGGTGGCGTGCTCGGCGAACCACTCGGGCTGCGGCAGCCACGGCTTGGCGCCGGCCGCCTCCCCGGAGAAGCCGAACGGGGAGGCGTGCCCGGACCAGGGCAGCGGCACGCGGCAGCCGTCCCGGACGTGCTTGCGGCTGCCCGTACGGTGGAAGATCGGGTCGGTGAGGACCTCGTCGGGCAGGTCGAGGACCTCGGGGAGGCCGAGCTCCTCGCCCTGGTAGACATAGGCGGCGCCGGGCAGCGCGAGCATGAGGAGGGCCGCGGCGCGGGCGCGGGCCGCCCCCAGGCCGCTGCCTTCCACACCGGGCTCGCCCGCGTAGCGGGTGACCGTGCGGACCTGATCGTGGTTGTTGAGCACCCAGGTGACGGTGGAGCCGGTGCCGGCGATGTCGCGCATCGCGTCGGTGATCGTCGCACGGAAGGCGTCGGCGTCCCAGGGGGCGCTGAGCAGGTCGAAGAAGAACGCCTGGTGCAGTTCGTCGGGTCGGACGTACTCGGCGTGCTCGCGCGCGGTGGGCACGGACACCTCGCCGACCAGCAGCCGCTCGCGGCCGTCCCGGGCGGTGTACTCCTCGCAGACCGCGCGCCAGCGCCGCCACACGCCGTGCACCTCGGGCTGGTTCCAGGCCAGCTGGTTGACGGCGTCGCGGGCCCGCTCGTCGGCTCCGGGGTCGTCCGAGTCGGGCAGTGCGGGGTGCTTGAACAGCCCGGCGGCGACGTCGATGCGGAAGCCGTCGACCCCGCGGTCCAGCCAGAAGCGCAGCACCTCCTCGAATTCGTCGCCCACGGCCGGATCGCGCCAGTTCAGGTCGGGCTGCTCGGGCGTGAAGAGATGCAGGTACCACTCGCCGGGGGCGCCATCGGGCCCGCTGGTCCGGCTCCAGGCGGGACCGCCGAACATCGCACGCCAGTTGTTGGGGGGCTCCGCCCCGTCCTGGCCACGGCCGGGCGCGAAGTGGAAACGGGAGCGCTCCGGGCTGCCCGGATCCGCGGCGAGCGCCTCCTGGAACCAGGGGTGCTCGCTGGAGCAGTGGTTGGGGACGATGTCGAGCAGCAGCTTCAGCCCGAGCCGACGGGCGTCGGCCGCCAGCCGGTCGAACTCCGCGAGGTCGCCGTAGACCGGGTCGACGCCACGGTAGTCGGCGACGTCGTAGCCGTGGTCGTGCTGCGGCGACGGGTAGAAGGGGCTGAGCCAGATGCCGTCGACACCGAGCTTGCGCAGGTAGGGGAGCCCGGCCCGGACGCCGGCCAGGTCACCGATGCCGTCCCCGGTGCTGTCGAGGAAGCTGCGGACGTAGACCTGGTAGATCACCGCGTCGCGCCACCAAGGGGCCGATGCGGTGGCGGCGGGAGAGGGGTGGCCGGTGGCGGCCGGAAGGGTGCTGAGCATCTCGCGTCGACCTGTCTGCTGAATGCGAGAGCGCCCCGGATCGGTGCGCTGTTATGCATGCATGTTAAGTAGCAGCGACCGGAAGGTGTCAACGATGTGTCCAGAAACAGGGAAAAGTTGGGGGGTTTTGTGCCTGATTGACCGCATGCACGAAGAAGGGTCTCTACTTAACATGTAAGTAGAGACCCTTGAGGAGGGAGCGGAAGAGTGCGATCAGCCCCTGCGGGAGATGACCCCGAGCTCGCGCGCGAGCCGCGCCGCCGCCTGCTCCGGCGTCTGGCGCAGCGCCAGTACGTCCTGCGCCACGGCCTGTACGGCGAGGCTCACCTGGTCGTAGCGCGGACTCTTGGGACGTGGCACCGACGACAGCACGCTCCGGCGCAGCGTGGGCAGGTACGGATACGCCCGCACCAGGTCGGGGTCCTCGTACAGCGCGGCGCGCACCGGAGGCAGCGAGCCCTTGGTGAGCACCTGCCGCTGGACCCGTTCGCTCGTGAGGTAGGAGATCAGGTCGGCCGCCGACGCCGGGTGCCGCGCATGACGGCTCACAGCGAGGTTGGAGCCGCCCAGCACACTGGTGCCCGGCCCGTGGGGTCCGGGCAGCGGTACGGCGCCGAACCTGCCCGCGACCTTCGACCCCTCCGCGCTCGCGTCCGCGTACACGTAGGGCCAGTTCCGCAGGAAGAGCAGCCGGCCGTCCTGGAAGGCCCGCCGCGACTCCTCCTCCTTGTAGCCGAGCGCGTCGCGGGAGATCCAGCCCTCCCGCACTCCGTCCGCGAGGAACCGCAGTCCGGCGCGCGCCGCGTCCGAGTCCACGCTCACGCGGGCCCCGTCGTCGCGCAGGATCGATCCGCCCGCCGAGTGCACCGCCTCGGTGACGTTGACCGTGAGCCCCTCGTACGGCAGGAACTGGCCGGCATAACCGTCCAGCCCGTACTTCGGGGCGATCGTGCGCGCCTGGCGGACCAGCTCGTCCCACGTGCGCGGCGCTTCCTCGCCCTCCCGGTCCAGGATGTCCTTGCGGTAGTAGAGCAGCCCCGCGTTGGTGACGTACGGGACCGCGTACAGCCGGCCGTCGAAGGTCGCCGTGTCGACGACCGGCCGCAGGAAGGCGTCCAGCGGGAAGCGCTCACGCCGCAGGGGGGAGATCCATCCGGCCGCCGCGAACTCGGAGGTCCAGGCGACGTCGATGTTCAGTACGTCGAACCGGTCGCGGCCCGATCGCAGCTCACTGATCATCTGGGCCCGGGTCTCGTCCGCCGAGTCCGGCAGTTCGACGAGCGTGACGCGCTCCTCGGGATGGGCCTCGTTCCAGTCCTCCAGGAGCGGGGGGAGGTAGTTCGTCAGATCGCCCGCCGTCACGAGCGTCAGCGGGCCGCGGTCCTCGGACGCCGGGCCCGCGTCGGCGCGGACGCCGAGACCGGTGTATCCCGCCAGGACGACCGCCCCGACCAGGAGAGCTCTACCCGCGGCACGTATCCACCGCATAGATTCCTCCCAGTGCACGATCCGGCTGCGTCGCCGACCCATCGTGGCCTATATATACCCGTTAGGCATGGGCGATACTAGACGCCCAGGCAGACGAGACGGACGGCGGCGCACATCGGCCCGCTGCCGAGTGAACCGTTGACTACGGAGCGGGAAGGAGGGGAGCGAGTGCGGCTGGCGCTCCTTGCGCTCCTCACCCGTAGCCCTGCGCACGGTTACGAGCTGAAGCAGGACCTTGAGAAGCTCCTGGGCGCCGCGTACCCTCAGCCCAACGTAGGCCAGATCTACGTCACCCTCGGACGGCTCGAGAAGAGCGGCCTGATCGAGGGCGAGGACGTCGAGCAGTCGGGACGCCCCAACAAGCGCACCTACCGGCTGACGGACGCCGGACGCGAGGCCGTGCTGGCCTGGTTCGAGGACACCGCCGAGGAACCCCGGGTACGGGACGAGTTCTTCATGAAACTCGCCCTCGCACCGCAGTCGGGTCTGGCCGATCCGGTCGCACTGATCAACAAGCAGCGGCGGCAGTACCTCAACACCATGCGGGACCTGTCCAAGCTGGCCGCGGCGGAGGACCGCGACAACAAGATCTCCCACCTGCTGATCGAGGGCGCGATGCTGCACCTGCAGGCCGACCTCGACTGGCTGGAACGCTGCCAGGAGGAGCTGGAATGAGCGACGACGCCACCACCGCCGCTGCTCCTGGCGTGTCCGGCGGGTCCGCCGCCCCCGCCGAGCCCATCGTGCGCGCCGAGGGCCTCACCAAGACGCACCACGGCGAGGGCGTACCGGTGCACGCCGTACGCGGGGTGGACCTGTCCGTCCGGCCCGGCGAGTTCGTCGCCGTCACCGGGCCCTCCGGAGCCGGAAAATCCACACTGCTGCACCTCATAGGCGGCCTCCAGCGCCCCGACAGCGGAAAACTGTGGATCGGCGGCGAGCGGGTCGACGAGTACCGCGAGGCCCGCTGGGCGGTCCTGCGGCGCCGCAGCGTCGGCGTCGTCTTCCAGTTCTTCAACCTGGTCTCCAACCTCACCGTCGCCGACAACGTCGAACTCCCGGCACTGCTCGCCGGAGCCTCCCCGAAAGCCGCCCGGGCATCCCGTGCCGAACTGCTCGCCGAACTCGGCCTCGAAGGCCGCGAACGCTCGATGCCCGGCGAACTGTCCGGTGGCGAACAGCAGCGGGTCGCGCTCGCCCGCGCCCTGGTCAACCACCCCGCACTGCTGCTCGCCGACGAACCGGCCGGCAGCCTCGACAGCAAGGGCACCCGTGAGGTGCTGCGGCTGCTCTCCCGGTACCACCAGCGCGGCCAGACGATCATGATGGTCACCCACGACGCCCGGATGGCCAGCGCCGCGGACCGCGTC
>NZ_JBSGZP010000559.1:0-5024 GCF_053611065.1 Streptomyces sp. NPDC054840 | reverse complement strand
GTGGTGACCGTCGAGGGTCTGGCCGACTTCGCCAAGCAGCGTGAGGAGCACGGCCACGGCTGCGGCACCGGCGCGTGCGGCGGCGGCAAGGGCGTGTCCACGGACGAGGCCAAGCAGTGGTCCGCCAAGGGCACCGACTCGCAGACCGGAGAGGGCGTCGAGCTCTCCAACGTCCAGCAGGCGTTCATCGACGCCGGCGCCGTCCAGTGCGGTTTCTGCACCCCGGGTCTGCTGATCCAGGCGGACGCGCTCCTGGAGGAGAACCCCTCTCCGTCCGACCAGGACATCCGTGAGGCCCTGTCCGGCAACCTCTGCCGCTGCACGGGCTACGAGAAGATCCTCGACGCGGTCCGCCTCGCGGCCGCCCGTCAGGGAGAGGCGGTCTGACCATGGCGCAGAACACCCGCACCGTGCCCGCCGGTACGCCGACGAACGTCACCCAGACGCACACCAAGGGCGGCATCGGCGAATCGATTCTCCGCCCGGACGGCACCCTCAAGGTCACCGGTGAGTTCGCGTACTCCTCGGACATGTGGCACGAGGACATGCTCTGGGGCCAGACCCTGCGCAGCACCGTCGCCCACGCCGAGATCGTCTCGATCGACATCTCCGAGGCGCTCGCCATGCCCGGCGTGTACTCGGTCCTGACGTACGACGACCTGCCCGCCGAGATGAAGAACTACGGCCTGGAGATCCAGGACACCCCGGTTCTCGCCCACGGCCGGGTGCGTCACCACGGTGAGCCGGTCGCCCTCGTGGCCGCCGACCACCCGGAGACCGCCCGCCGCGCGGCCGCCAAGATCAAGATCGACTACCGTGAGCTGCCGCTCGTCACCGACGAGGCCTCCGCCCTCGCCGCGGACGCTCCGCTGATCCACGAGGGTCGCGACGACCACCACATCGGTCACGTCCCGCACCCGAACATCGTGCACCGCCAGCCGATCATCCGCGGCAACGTGGAAGAGGCCCGCAAGCGCGCCGACGTCATCGTCGAGGGCGAGTACACCTTCGGCATGCAGGACCAGGCCTTCCTCGGCCCGGAATCCGGTCTGGCCGTGCCGTCCGAGGACGGCGGTGTCGAGCTCTACGTCGCCACCCAGTGGCTGCACTCGGACCTCCAGCAGATCGCCCCGGTCCTGGGCCTCCCGCCGGAGAAGGTCCGTATGACCCTCTCGGGCGTCGGCGGTGCCTTCGGTGGCCGCGAGGACATCTCGATGCAGATCCACGCCTGCCTCCTGGCCCTGGCCACGAACAAGCCGGTCAAGATCGTCTACAACCGGTTCGAGTCCTTCTTCGGCCACGTGCACCGTCACCCGGCGAAGCTCTACTACGAGCACGGCGCCACCAGGGACGGCAAGCTCACGCACATGAAGTGCAAGATCGTCCTGGACGGCGGCGCGTACGCGTCGGCCTCCCCGGCGGTCGTGGGCAACGCGTCCTCCCTCTCGGTGGGTCCGTACGTCGTCGAGGACGTGGACATCGAGGCGATCGCGCTCTACACGAACAACCCGCCCTGCGGCGCGATGCGCGGCTTCGGCGCCGTCCAGGCCTGCTTCGCCTACGAGGCCCAGATGGACAAGCTCGCGGCGAAGCTGGGCATGGACCCGGTCGAGTTCCGCCAGCTGAACGCCATGGAGCAGGGCACGATCATGCCCACCGGCCAGGTCGTGGACGCCCCGGCGCCGGTCGCCGAGCTGCTGCGCCGAGTCAAGGCCCGCCCGCTGCCGCCCGAGCGCCAGTGGGAGTCCGCCGGCGAGGGCGCGGACGTCCGCGCGCTGCCCGGTGGCCTCTCGAACACCACCCACGGTGAGGGCGTCGTCCGCGGCGTCGGCTACGCGGTCGGCATCAAGAACGTCGGCTTCTCCGAGGGCTTCGACGACTACTCGACCGCCCGCGTGCGGCTCGAGGTCATCAACGGCGAGCCCGTCGCGATGGTCCACACGGCCATGGCGGAGGTCGGCCAGGGCGGTATCACCGTCCACACGCAGATCGCCCGCACCGAGCTGGGTGTCACGCAGGTGACCATCCACCCGGCCGACACGCAGGTCGGTTCCGCCGGTTCCACGTCCGCCTCCCGGCAGACGTACATGACCGGTGGCGCGGTGAAGAACACCTGCGAGGCCGTCCGTGAGGCCCTGCTGGAGATCGGCCGCCGCAAGAACGGCTCGTACCACCCGGCGTGGGCCACGGCCGAGCTGCTCCTCGAAGGCGGGAAGGTCGTCACCGACGGCGGCGAGGTCCTCGCGGACATCGCCGACATCCTCGAGGACGAGGCCATCGACCTCGAACTCGAATTCCGTCACGCGGCGACCGAGCCCTTCGACCTGGTCACCGGCCAGGGCAACGGCCACGTCCAGTACACCTTCGCCGCGCACCGCGCGGTCGTCGAGGTGGACACCGAGCTCGGCCTGGTCAAGGTCGTCGAGCTGGCGACCGCGCAGGACGTCGGCAAGGCGCTCAACATGCTTTCCGTGGTCGGCCAGATCCAGGGTGGTACCACCCAGGGTCTCGGCGTCGCGATCATGGAAGAGATCATCGTGGACCCGAAGACCGCGAAGGTGCGCAACCCCTCCTTCACGGACTACCTGATCCCGACCATCCTCGACACCCCGACCATCCCGGTCGATGTCCTGGAGCTCGCCGACCCGAAGGCCCCCTACGGCCTGCGCGGTATGGGCGAGGCCCCGACCCTCTCGTCCACCCCGGCCGTCATCGCGGCGATCCGGCAGGCGACGGGTCTGGAGATCAACAAGACGCCGATCCGTCCGGAAGCCCTTACCGGGACCCTCTAGGACGGCGTGGTCCGGGTGCCGCGAGGCCCCCGGACCCCTCAGACTCTCCGGGCGGTGTGCATGGGAACGTCACACTTCACGCCACACCGCCCGGAGGACGTACGAAGCACCGCTCCGCTCGCGGTCCCTTCACCTGGCAGTACCCCTGCAAGAACCCCCGTGGTACCAGCGGTCACCCCCGCACTACCCGCAGTAAACGCAGTGAACATACGCGTCGCCTCGGGCCGTCACCCCGGGTCGTGCAGCCAAACGCAGCATCCCAAATCCCGCGTCTCCAATCTCCAAGCGGGTGCCCCTTTGAACCTTGGGAGTTAGGCACCATGACCCAATCGTCAGTAGAGCCCAAGACCACCGCGGAGGACGCCGGCGACGGCTCTCAGCCGCCCGCCGGACGGTCCTGGCTCGACCGGTATTTCCATATAACGCACAGAGGCTCAAACGTCGGCAACGAGGTTCGTGGCGGTATCACGACCTTCATGGCGATGGCGTACATCCTCCTGCTCAACCCCCTGCTCCTGTCGGGCAAGGACGTCGCCGGCACGGTGATGGACGGGTCGGCGATCATCACCGCCACCGCCTTCGCCGCGGCCGTCACGACGCTCCTCATGGGCTTCTTCGGCAAGGTGCCGCTCGCCCTCGCCGCCGGTCTCTCCGTGTCCGGCGTGCTGGCCTCGCAGGTGGCCCCCCAGATGACCTGGCCGCAGGCCATGGGCATGTGTGTGGTCTACGGTGTCGTGATCTGCCTCCTGGTCGTCACCGGCCTCCGCGAGATGATCATGAACGCGATCCCCCTCGCGCTCAAGCACGCCATCACCATGGGCATCGGCCTCTTCGTCGCCCTGATCGGCTTCGTCAAGGCCGGTTTCGTCGGCAAGGGTCCCGAGTTCGGTCCGCCCGTCCAGCTCGGCGCGGTCGGTGAGCTGTCCGGCTGGCCCGTCATGCTCTTCTGCATCACCCTGATCGCCATCTTCATGCTCCAGGCCCGCAAGGTGCCCGGCGCCATCCTGATCGGCATCGTCGGCGGCACCGTCCTGGCGGCGATCCTCAACGCCGTCGTGGACATCGACCCGAAGGCCTGGAAGAACGGCCCGCCGGAGCTCGACGGCTCCGCGGTCTCGATGCCGAACTTCTCGCTCTTCGGTGACGTCTCCTTCGGCGGCTGGGGCGACGTCGGCTACATGACGGTCGGCATGATCGTCTTCACCCTGGTGCTCGCCGGCTTCTTCGACGCCATGGCCACCATCATCGGTGTCGGCACCGAGGCCAAGCTGGCCGACGACAAGGGCCGTATGCCGGGCCTGTCAAAGGCGCTCTTCATCGACGGCGCCGGTGGCGCCATCGGTGGCATCGCGGGCGGCTCCGGCCAGACCGTCTTCGTCGAGTCCGCGACCGGCGTCGGCGAGGGTGCCCGCACGGGCCTCGCCTCCGTGGTCACCGGCCTGTTCTTCGCCGCCTGCCTCTTCTTCACCCCGATCACGCAGATCGTCCCGGGTGAGGTCGCCTCCGCGGCCCTGGTCGTCATCGGCGCGATGATGATGCAGAACGCCCGCCACGTGGACTGGGCCGACAGCGCGACCGCGATCCCGGTCTTCCTGACCGTCGTGGTCATGCCGTTCACGTACTCGATCACGGCCGGCGTCGCCGCCGGTGTGATCTCCTACGTCGCCATCAAGATCGCCCAGGGCAAGGCCCGGGAGATCGGCGGCTTCATGTGGGCACTGACCGCGATCTTCGTGGTGTTCTTCGCCCTGAACCCGATCGAGCACTGGCTCGGCGTCGGCTGACCCGGAACCATCTGATCATCACGTACCCGCACCTCCACGTATCCGATCCGCGTCACCGCGTCGCGTATCCGATACTGGAACCGAACCTCCGAGGAGGCCCCCATGCTGGACATCGCCGAAGAGCTGAACCGGTGGGTCGAGCAGGGGCGTGACTTCGCCGTCGCCACCGTGGTGGCGGTCGGCGGGAGCGCGCCCCGGCAGCCCGGGGCCGCTCTCGCCGTCGACAGCGAGGGCACGGCCATCGGCTCGGTCTCCGGTGGATGCGTGGAAGGCGCGGTGTACGAGCTGTGCCGGCAGGCGCTGGAGGACGGCCGGACCGTCCACGAGCGCTTCGGCTACAGCGACGACGATGCTTTCGCCGTGGGCCTGACCTGCGGCGGAATCATCGACATCCTGGTCACCCCGGTCCGCGTGGGTTCTCCCGCACGGGAGGTCTTCGCGGCCGGCC
>NZ_JBSGZP010000558.1:0-5034 GCF_053611065.1 Streptomyces sp. NPDC054840 | reverse complement strand
GCCCGGGGCCGAAGTAGGCGGGGAACCAACGGCCGTAGAGGCGGGCGAGCGGGGATCCGTAGGTGAGCAGAGCGACCTGACGACGGGCGGACGGCGGCAGTTGCCAGACGGCCGCCGCGGCGAGCACGCTGCCCTGGGAGTGGCCGGAGATGACCAGGCGGCCGCCGGTGCGGCCGGTCCAGCCGGCCATCCGCCAGGTCAGGTCGGGGACGGCCCGCTCGGCGTAGCAGGGCGGGGCGAAGGGGTGGGCGGCGCGCGGCCAGAAAGTGCCGACGTCCCACAGGATCCCTATGGTCCGGCGGGCGGCGGGGTCGCGGTAGGCGCGACGGCCCCAGGCGACGAAGGCGGCGATGCCCAGGCCGATGAGCCAGGATCCGGCGTCCTGGGCGGTGCGGGCGGCGGCTTCCAGCACCGGCAGGGTCCCACGGGCCGCCTCGCCCGGGACCTTTCCGCTGGACCAGGCCCCGGCCAGCGCGCCCGCACCGAGTACCAGGGTGATCCCGGAGACGGCCGCCACGAACCAGGGCGCGGAGTCGGTGAGCGCGGCCGCCGTGCGCGCTCCGGCGATCCGGCGGCTGCGGGCCGGGTCCGGGGTCTCCCCCGGGTACTCGGCGGCCACGGTGGCGGCGAGCCGGCCCCGCGCGCGGGCCCCGCGCACCGCGAACCAGGCCGCGAGCAGGGCCAGTACGAGGAGCAGCGGGGGCAGCACGGCGGCCTGCCAGGACAGCAGCACGGGCGGCCCGGGCAGCGGGGCGCCGGGCATCCCGGGCGTGGCTCCCCCGTCCAGCCAGTCGGCGACGCGCTGGGCGACCCCGCCGGACATCACCCCGCCGAGCGCGCAGCCGAGCATGGCGACGGCGGGCCCGCCGAGGCCGCGCAGGGCGGCGGCCGGGTCGGGGGCCCTGCGGTGCAGGTACCGGGCGACGGCGGCCAGGGCGAGCACGCAGAGCCCCTGACCCAGCATCAGCACACCGAAGGCCAGGTCTCCGGGGAGCCGTCCGGTGGCGGTCCAGCCGGGGCGCGACCAGCAGGCGTGGACGAGGACGGCGGCGAGCAGGGCGAGGGCGGCGCCGGGCAGCAAGGTGGTGGCGGCCCGGTCGAGCCGGTGGTCGGCCCGGTCCTCGGTGCGGCCCCGTCGGCAGACGACCCAGGCCACGGTGACGGCCCCGGCGGCGAGCAGGACCTGCGTGGCCGAGCCGAGGGCGGCGAGGACGGGGGCGCCGGCCCGGCGGTCGTGGCGGGCGGTCGGCACGGAGACGGCCACCGCCACGGTGAGCAGCCCGGCGGCGGTGTGCGCGGCGCGCAGCCGGGCCACGAGCCGGCGGCCGTACCAGAACCCCGGGCGCCCGAGCGCGGGCACGGGATCCGACGCGGTGTCCGGGTCGGCGGTGCCGGCCGGCGGGGGCTGCGACTCGTAGGCGCTCCAGGTGCGGTTCGACAGGTACCAGAGCAGCCCGGTCAACGCGGCGGGGACCAGGGCTCCGAGGGCGAGGCGCCGCCCGGGCTGGGCCCACCAGCCGCCGCCGGGCGCGAGGAATCCCAGCCAGGAGCGGAACCGGGAGCCGGCACAGGTCCCGGAGCCCGCGCACTGCCAGGCGAGGAGGTCGAGCGCGACCTCGCAGGCGGCGGCGATCAGCAGCACGGTCAGGCTGAGCGCGAGGATCCGTACGAGGACCCCGTACGTGCGCACGGCGCGCGGCGCGGGGTCGGCGGCGGACGTGGCCGGCCGGGCCCAGTGGGCGAGGTTGGCCACCATGAAGGGCAGGAGCAGCAGCCACAGGGCGCGGGCGCCGTTGCCTGAGGTGAGCCGGGACCAGCAGTAGGCCTCGGCGACGGGACGCCCGGCGTACCGCTCGGGGTGGGCCTCGGCGTCGGCGTCCTCGGTGCGGCGGAAGACGGCGGCGGTGGAGTCGCCGGTGACCCGGACCGTGCGGGGGTCGCCGA
Source organism: Streptomyces sp. NPDC054840 (assembly GCF_053611065.1). Classification (NCBI taxonomy): domain Bacteria; kingdom Bacillati; phylum Actinomycetota; class Actinomycetes; order Kitasatosporales; family Streptomycetaceae; genus Streptomyces; species Streptomyces sp. NPDC054840. The sequence continues at coordinate 3,090 of NZ_JBSGZP010000558.1, read as the reverse complement.
GCAGCTCGCCGGGGGTGGCACCGGCGACTCCGTGGACCAGGAGTTCGAGGGCGAGGGGGGTGTCGGGAGGGGCGCCGGGCGTGGTGCCGGGCTGGGCGTTGGGAGGGGAGCTGTCGGGCTGGGGGCGGTCGGGCACAGCGGCCTCCGCTCGCGGGGCGGGATCGGCGCGGTTCCAGCATCCCGCGCGGCGGCGCCGCCGCCCAGGCCCCGCGCGGGAATCGACGGAGATCGACGGAGATGGCCGCCATTCGATCAGGACCGGCGCAGATCGGTCAGGAACCGGCGCAGCTCCGCCCGAGACCGGAGGGCGGTCGGATGGCGACCGGAGGAGGACCGGAGGAGGACCGGAGGAGGACCGGAGGAAGCAGAGGGAAATCGGCGGGAATCGGAGCGATGTCGGCGGGAATCGAAGCGAGATCAGAAGGAGATCGGGGGAGATCGCTACGGACTTCTCGGGGGCGCGGGGCTATGGTGACGCGCACGCTCGCCCAGATCCTCACCCAGGGGGTACCGCCATGGCTCGCCGACTCCGCCCGGTCGGGCTGGACTTCATCGAGGACGCGCCGGTACGGCTGGTGTTCGCCGCCGACACCGTGGCACCGCCCGAGGCCGTGTACCAGGCGCTCGCCGTGGAAGTGGAGGGCTGGGCCGACTGGTTCGGGGCGGTGACGCTGGCCCGCTCCACGCACGGGGGCGCGGGTCGCGAGGTCAGGCTGGTGGGCGGGGTGCGCTTCCAGGAGACCGTCATGGCCGCCGATCCCGAGCGGCGTTACGCCTACCGTGTCGACACCACCAACGCCCTCGGCGTGCGGGCCCTGCTGGAGGAATGGCGACTGACCCCGGCCGGTACCGGGACGCACGTCCGCTGGACCTTCGCGGCGGACGGGCCGACCCCGTTCCGTCTCGGCCTGGCCGCCGCCCGTCCGGGCCTGGGCCACTCGTTCCGCGCGGCGGTCCGCGCCCTGGACCGGCGGCTCACCGCTCGGCGCGGGGCGGATCAGTAGCCGCGGCCGCCGTCGTGCCGCACCCGGGGTGCACCTGCGTGCACCGTCACCAGTCGCTGCATCACCTCGATGCCGATGCCGGTTTCGCCGCAGCCGCGCGGGCCCGGGAGCGTCCGTCACCGCGACACCCCGCCGGCGCCGCCGTGAGCGAGCCCGCCGCACCGGCGCGACGTCAGGCGGTGGGCTCGCTCCAGACCCCGGCCGTCAGCAGCGTGTCGATGGTCTTCGCGTAGGGGGCGATGTCGAGCCGCTGCGCCGCCAGCCACTCGTCGGAGTAGTACTTGTCCAGGTAGCGGTCGCCCGGGTCGCACAGCAGGGTGACGACGCTGCCCGTGCGGCCCTCGGCCACCATCTCCGAGATGATTTTCAGGGCGCTCCACAGACCGGTGCCGGTCGAGCCGCCCGCCTTGCGCCCTATGGCCGTCTCCAGCGCCCGGCAGGCGGCGACGCTCGCCGCGTCCGGGACCTTCATCATCCGGTCGATGGCCCCCGGCACGAAGCTCGGCTCCATCCGCGGCCGGCCGATGCCCTCGATGCGGGAGCCGCAATCGCTGCTCGCGTCCGGGTCGTTGCGGGTCCATCCGTCGAAGAAGCAGGAGTTCTCCGGGTCCGGGACGCAGATGCGGGTGTCGTGCTGCATGTAGTGCACGTAGCGCGCGATGGTCGCCGAGGTGCCGCCGGTGCCGGCGGTCGCCACGATCCAGGCGGGCTCGGGGTACCGCTCCAAGCGCAGCTGCTGGTACATCGATTCGGCGATGTTGTTGTTGCCGCGCCAGTCCGTGGCCCGCTCCGCGTACGTGAACTGGTCCATGTAGTGCCCGCCCGTCCGGGCGGCGAGCTCGGCCGACTCCTCGTACATCTTCATCGAGTCGTCCACGAAGTGGCATGCGCCGCCGTGGAATTCGATGAGGCGGCACTTCTCCGGGCTGGTCGTGCGCGGCATGACGGCGATGAAGGGGACACCGATCAGCTTGGCGAAGTACGCCTCGGATACGGCGGTGGAGCCGGACGAGGCCTCGATGACCGGGCGGCCGGGGCGGATCCAGCCGTTGCAGAGCGCGTACAGGAACAGTGAGCGCGCGAGGCGGTGCTTGAGGGAGCCCGTCGGGTGCGTGGACTCGTCCTTGAGATAGAGGTCGATGCCCCACGCCTCGGGCAGCGGGAAGCGCAGCAGGTGGGTGTCGGCAGAGCGGTTGGCATCGGCCTGGACCTTGCGGACGGCCTCCTTCAGCCAGGCCCGGTAGTCCGCGTCGCTGCGATCGACATCGATGGTCGTGGCAGTCGTACCGGTGTTACCGGTGGTTCTGGTAGTGCCGATGGTGCTCATGTGCCGCGCTCCTTCATGGGTGGACCTCGCCCCCGTTCTTCGCAATGTACCTCTCCTACCTGCACAAACGTTCGCTTTGGGGATCCATGCGAATCCCTTTCGGTCGCGTTCGGTTGCACTGCGCGGAACCGTGGGTGACCCTGGTGGAGCATTACCGAGGGTGCAGCACCCGTAACACTCATGTCGGGGAGTCGCAGCCGTGATCAGTCATTCCCGCAGGCACTGCGTCGTCGAACTGCAGGCCTTGCCGTCGCGGATCGGCCAAATCCGCAGAATCGTTTCTGCACAATTGCGCCACTGGGATCTGGATCCGCTCATAGACCGGGCTGCGCTCGGCGTGACGGAACTGCTCAGCAACGTCCACCGCCACGCGCAGCCGGACAAGACCTGCACCGTGGAGATCGAACTCCGGCTCGGGCGACTCACGGTCTCGGTCATCGACAGCGATCCACGACTGCCGGTCGTCCACGAGACGCGGGCCGAGGCGCTGGAGACCTGCGGACGCGGACTCGCCCTGGTGGAGGCGCTCAGCGAGGCCTGGGGGGCGCGCGAGCGGCCCGACGGCCCCGGAAAGGCGGTGTGGTTCTCGCTCACGGCGGCCCCGGCCCCGGCGGCGCGTGTGCGGCCGGTCCCGATCAAGGCCACGCCCGTACGAGAACCCGCGCGCGCGGTGCTCCTGGCCGCAGATCCGGGAGCCGTCGCGACAAGCCTGCCGGCCGCATCGCCGGTCGCATCGCCGGTCGGCGCCCGCCCCGGGTG
>NZ_JBSGZP010000557.1:0-5040 GCF_053611065.1 Streptomyces sp. NPDC054840 | reverse complement strand
CGGTCAGCAGCCTGCCGGAGCTGTCGTGCAGGGTACGGCGCACGGTCAGGCCGCAGGCCGGGACGGCGGCCTGCGGGTGGGTGACGCGGGTCATGGTGAGGGTCTCGGCGACCCGGCCGCCCGCGGCGGCGCGGTCGAGCCAGCGGTGCAGGGCGGTCAGGTCCTGCTCGCGGGCGCTCGTCGTCTCCGCCCGGTTCCGGAGGGCCGCGAGCTCCGGACTCCGCGCGACGGCCACCGGGCCGAAGTAGGTGACGGCGTCCCGGAGGGTCTCACCGGCCGGCCCGCGTTCGCGATGGTGATGGACCAGGGTACGGTCTCCGCCGACCACGCCGAGGAGTGCGCCGAGGGAGGGCGGAACGGTGACGAAGGTGACCCAGCTCCGGGCCGGCGCGGGCCCGGCGGAGGACGCCACGGCCGGGAGGGCGGAGACGGCAAGGGCGGCGGGGATGGCAGTGGCGGCCGAGACGGCCGGGGCGGCGGAGACGGCGGCGGGGACGGCAGGGCGGGTGCCGCGGCGACCGGTGACGACGAGGCCGTCCTCGCGCAGGCACTGGAGGGCGGCCCTGATGGTCTGCCGGTTGACCTGGTAACGGGCGGCGAGGCTTCGCTCGGACGGCAGTCTGCCGCCGGGGGTGTGTGCGGCGCGGTCGAGATCGCGGCGCAGCGCCGCGGCGATCCACTGGTATTTGGGCATGGCGGCCTGGCCGCCGCCCCGCGAAGGGGAGGGCATGGCTTCTCCTCTGACGGGTGGTCAAGAACTGCGCGGTCTGCCCGACCAACCTAGCATTGGTCTATACCTCTGAGGCAGCAGATCGCGGCACGCGCCCCGGCTTGGCCGATTTCCCACCCGCATCCGACCAGCCCCTCATGACTGCCGGCAGAGCGCGGAGCGGGCATGCCGCCGGCGACCGCACGCGGCCACCGGCGGATCGAACCCCCGAAGAACTGGCGGAAGTCGTACACAGGGACCGGGCGGCCCGGGGGGCGGGTCGGATCACCGTGACACCTTGACACGCCAAGTGATTAGCCGCCATATTACTTCTATGACGAGGGACGGCATCGACGACGAGGCGCCCACACCGGAGCAGGCCAGGCGGCAGGTCGAGCATTACGGCCTGGAGGTCGACCCGCAAGCGGTGCTGGTCGCGGTGCGGCTGATCTCGGCGGGCGCGAGGGTCGGCCGGGCGGCCGAGGCGCACTTCGCCCGGTTCGGCCTGTCAACGGGGCGCTACCGCCTGCTCGCCGACCTGGAGGACCACGGCGGGGAGAAGTCCCCCTCGCACCTCGCGGTCGACCTCGGCGTCTCCAGGGCCACGGTCACCGGCCTGCTGGACGGCCTCGAACGCGAGGGCCTGATCGCCCGCCGCCCTTCCACCGAGGACGGCCGGGGCACGGTGGCCGTCCTCACCGCACGCGGATCGCAACGCCTGCGCGACATGGCGCCCGAGCACTTCGGGCGGCTCGAAGCGATGGTGGGCGGGCTTTCCGCCGAGGAGCGCGCGGTGTTCCTGGACCTGCTCACCCGCGTCGTGCGCGGCAGCGCGGCCCTGACCGCGGACTGACCCACCAAAGAACGTCCGGCCACGTGTGGCCCCGCCCTCGGGCAGGGCCGCTTTTCACGGGCTAATAGTTAGCCTCCTAATCATATCCCTCACCGAACGAGAAAGAGGTCGGCATGCCTGCGACGAAGGACAGAACCGGCCGCCGCGACCGAGCGGCCGCCCGGCCGCCCAGGCCGTTCACCCTGTGGCGTGAGGTGCTGACCGCCTACGCCGCCCCCGCACTGATGGCCGGCGCGGCCGGGGTCGTCACCGGGCAGCGGGAGCTGGCCGTGGCCGCCTGCACCTCCATCGCCGGCGCCTCCGCCATGGTGGCGTTCCTGGTCGGCTCCTGGCTGCGGCACGGCGGACGGCCCCGACGGTGGACCCTCACCATGCCGCGCGGCGTCCTGACCGCCGCTCTCGTCGTCACCGCCGTCGGCGCGGCGGCCCTGCTGGGATGGTTCTCCGCCCAGTGGCTACCCGCCCACACCCCGGTACCGGCTGCACCGTGGCTGGTGCGCCTGCGCGCGGACCTGCCCGTTTCCGCGGCCCTCGCCACGACCGTCGTCACCCTGCGCTGGCGCGCCACCACCACTGCATCCACGACCTGAGGGCCGTCCCGTAATCCCCGGCGACACCCTTCGCCGCCACCTCACCAAGGAATGAGCACACGATGATCGTTGTCATGGGAGCGACCGGAGCTACCGGGAACGCCCTGCTCCACAGCCTCCGCACGCTGGGCACACCCGTCCGCGCACTGACCCGTACCCCGCACACCCCGATCCCCGGCAATACCGGTGGGCACCGACCGCCCGCCGAGGTCCAGTACGCCGACGCCACCGACCCCCACTCGCTGCGCGCCGCCTTCAAGGGCGCCGACCAGCTGTTCCTCGCCATGGCGAACAGCCCTGCGCAGGTCGAACTCGAAACACGTGTCATCGACGTCGCCACCCATGCCGGCGTCGGACACATCGTCAAGCTCTCCGCCCCCGCCGCCGAACCCGACTCCCCGGTCGCCGTCTCCCGCTGGCACCACGCCGTCGAGGAGCACCTGCGCGCCGCCGGCCCCACCCACACCATCCTGCGCCCCTACGCGTTCACACAGAACCTGCTGCGTCTGGCTCCCACCGTCGCCCAGGGCCTCATCCTCGGCACGACAGGCGACGCGCCCTGCAACTACATCGACTGCCGCGACATCGGCGACGTGGCCGCCGCCGCCCTCACCCGGCCGGACATCGCCGGCCGCACCTACACACTCACCGGCTCCGAAGCCGTCTCCTCTCCCGAACTCGCCCTTCGGCTTTCCACCCTGACCGGCCGTCCGATCCGCTACGTCGACCTGACCCCGGCCGAACTGCGGGACCACCTCGTCCGCCATGCCGACATGCCGACCTGGCTCGCCGACCACGTGACGGAGATCCAGCAGCTCGCCGTCGCCCGGCCGGAAACCCCCACCACCACCGTCGTCGACATCCTGGGCCGCCCGCCCCGCACCCTCGACGCCTTCCTCCAGGAGCACCGGGCCCACTTCCGCCGGTAGGACGCCGCGGCGGGGGCGGAATGCCGCAGGATCAAGGCCCTACCCGCCCGGCCGGCCCGGGCCGGCTTGCGAGTGACAGGCACCTCCGTACGTCGTGCATCCGCAGCCGCGGCGCCCGACGGGGCCCCGGAGGGTCGGGTCAGCGAAGTCCGGCGAAGAGATCGTTCTCGGGCACGGCCGCTCCGGTGGCGTCCTGGACACGCACGAAGGTCTCCATGCCCATCAACTCTCCGAACCTCGCCTTGCCCATTCTGAGGAAGAAGATGTTCTCGCCCTGACTGGCGTGGGCGGCCAGCGCGTCGAACTTCTGGCCGCTGAACGCGGTGGTGTCCACCCACGTGGTGATCTCATCGTCAGGGAGGCCGATCTCGGCCAGCGCGGCGGTCTCGGCAGGATCCGGCTCCGGCATGTCCTCCTGGAACTCGCGCATGATCTTGCCGAACCGCTCCATCGCCGAGCGCGGCATCGTCGTCCAGTACACCTTCGGTGTCAGCGCGGTCATCTCCAGCGCCGCCATCGTGATGCGGTGGGCCTGAATGTGGTCAGGGTGGCCGTAGAAGCCGTTCTCGTCATAGGTGACGACCACATCGGGCCGGTAGTGCCGCATGAGGGCCGCGAGTCGGGCAGCGCCCTCCTCCACCGGCGTCCTCCAGAAGGATCCCGGGGCGTCGTTGCTCGGCCACCCCATCATCCCGGAGTCGGCGAAGTCCAACATTTCCAGATCACTGACCTTCAGCACGTCACAGCTCGCCTCGAGTTCTTGTCGGCGCATCAAGGCGACAGCCGCCGGATCGTGCCCGGGATCACCCGGCTTGACACCCCCCGGCCCGTCACCGCAACCGCCGTCGGTACACGTCACGAGAACCGTGCGAATGCCCTCTGCCGCGTACCGCGCGAGGACTCCTCCCGTTCCGGTGGCCTCGTCGTCGGGGTGGGCATGCACTGCCATGAGCGTCAAGGGCCGGTCAGTCATGAAGAAGTCCTCCTGCGGATACATGTGTGGTCCGAGTGCGCGGCGGGCGTTCCGCGATCTCGGGAGGCCGGATCCTGCCAGGGCGGATGACATGGTTCCCACCCTGCAGCGCCGGACCCCCTGTCGATGCAACGCCGCCGGCCGGACCCGCTGTTCCCGGCGCGGCTGCTTGGCTTTCCCGGGCATTTGGCTTTCCCGGGCTTCGACATGCCCCCGCTCAGGCGGCGTCGAGGCCGGCGTCGGCGGACGCGGGCCCGACACATCAGGCTTCATGTTCCTCCGCCTCGGCCCGTGTACCCGTGTGCGGCTCGCCTCCCGAACAGGCCGACCTGCAGCGAGGCGGGAAGCTGCGGATGGCGTGCGGGCATGGCAATGAGACGCACCGCGTCCGACGCCGTGCGCCGAGCCACCGGGGAGGACAGGACAGCCCTCAGCCGCGCAGCGGGTTCGGCAGCGGCAGGTAGCGGGCGTCCGCGCCGTCCGCCCGTGTCCAGCGCAGCAGCAGGTTGGTCTTGCCCGGCAGGGTCACGGCGGCGAGCAGGTCCGCGATCTCGGGGAGCCCGCGGGTGGCCCCGTAGCGCACGAACTCCTCCCGTGCGGCCGGCCACAGGAGCGGCGAGATGTCCGGGTGCCGTCCGGACAGCGCTCCCGCGATCTCCATCAGATTGTTGACGACCAGGCAGTAGACCAGACGCTGCCAGGCAGCCGCCCGCGGCAGGTCCGCCGGCAGCTTGACCCCCTCCGCGTCCCGGAAGAGGGCCTGCACCGGCAGGCCGTCCGCGTCGACGGCGACCAGGGTGTTCTGGAGGTGGGCCTCCAGCACGATGCCGTGCCGGGCGAACAGTTCCAGTACCGGCGGCACGACCTGGCGCAGGTACGCACGCCACCAGCGGACCGGGTCGGTGGTCCCGGCCGGCGGGCTCCCGGGGTAGCCCTCGGCGAGCGCGGCGGCCAGCAGCGGGGTGGCCCCGGGCACGGTGTGCGCG
>NZ_JBSGZP010000556.1:0-5066 GCF_053611065.1 Streptomyces sp. NPDC054840 | reverse complement strand
TACTTGTTCAGGGAGGCCCAGAACTCGTCGAAGCTCAGCAGGCCGTCGCCGTTCGCGTCCTTGGCGGCGATCACGGCGTCCGCGACGGGGCCGGTGACGAACGGGTCGCCCATGGCCGCCATGGCCGCCTTGAACTCGCCGGCCGTGACGAAGCCGTCACCGTTCACGTCGAACTTGCCGAACGTCGTCCGTGCGCTCTCGATGTCCGCCACTGGGTCCACTCCTTCTTGATGCCTTGTTGACCGGCCCAGGGTAGCGGCCGCCCCGGTCCGCCCCCGCCGCGGGTCCCGTCCGAGCGGCGGAAACGTTTTCCATTACCGCCCCGCAATACGGCACGGATAATTCCGGCCGCGCAGATCAAGATTTCACTTGGCATGATCCGGGGCCTCGTCATAACGTACTGGCATTACCGCCACACCAGGAGCGCCGGGCTCCCCGGGACAAGCGGCAGCAAGGGCGCCCCATCAGATGACGATCACAGCTGACGCATCGTTCGAAGGGCCGCCCCCACCCGCACCTGCGGACACATCCGGGGTCAGGGCGGGTCGGCGCCGGACCCTCAAGGGCGTGGCGGAACCAGGACGTCCACAGGCCGGTATTCACGTGCGGGCACATTCCGAATTCCGGTCGCACCCCGTCCACCGGCTACAGAACCGACGCGCCCTGCATTCCCTGGCGACCGATGATGAATTCCACAAGGGCCGCGAGAAGATGGCCCCTGCTTTCCGTCGACTCCTGTTGCCGGAGGGTGAATCGGTCCCGGACGGGCAGGTGCGCATCCGTTGCGGCACCCGGGCTGCGGCCCGCGGTGCCCGCCGAGAACCTCGTCCGGCGTACGGGCTTCCTCAAGCGGCTTCCGGAGCGCCTTCCGGTCGCCCGGTAGCCCGTCCTCCGACGCATGGGCGGCGGTGCCCCGGGAGCTGTGCGAGCTTCCGGGGCACCGCTGTGTACGGCCGCCCGGGACGGCTTGGTGCCGTGACCGGAAAGGGACCGGCGCCGGACGCCGCAGGCCGCGCCCTCCGGGCGCCCGGCGCTGCTTTTGGACACGCCCTAGCGGAAGATTCCGGTGTGGCCCAGCGAGTAGCGGCCGGGCTGCGGGTACACGGCGAGGCCGTGCGGTCCGCCGCCCACCGGGATCCGGGCGATCTGCTTGCCGGTCTGCGTGTCGAGCGCGTAGACCTCGGAGTTGTAGCGGCCCGACAGCCACAACACCTTGCCGTCGGCGGAGACCCCGCCCATGTCCGGGCTGCCGCCGTCCGGCAGCGTCCACTTCTTGGTGAGCTTGTTCTCGGGGAAGTTGAAGACCGAGATGGTGCCCTCGCCCCGGTTGGAGACGTACATCTCCTTGGAGTCGCGGCTCACGTAGAGGCCGTGGCAGCCCTTCCCGGTGGGCAGCAGCTTGGGAGTCTCGAACGCGTCCCCGCCGAGCACCCACATGCCGTGCGCCATCATGTCCGCGACGTAGAAGGTCTTCCCGTCCGGGGAGACCTTGACGTCCTGCGGCATCGCGCCCTCGAACGGCAGCTTCTGCTGGCCGACGACCTCCATGCGCTCGGTGTCGACCTTGAGGAGTTCACCGGAGAACTCGCAGCTCACGATGAAGTAGCGCCCGTCGGCGGAGAAGTCCGCGTGATTGACGCCGTAGCAGGTCACGGGGACCGTCTTCACCCGTTCCATCGTGTGCGGGTCGCGGAAGACCAGCTCCTTGTCCATCGAGGCCATGACGACGGCGTACTTGCCGTTGGGCGTGAAGTACAGGTTGTACGGGTCGTGCACCTCGACGGGCTTGCCGGCCTCGCCCGTGGCCGGGTTGATCGGCGTGAGGGTGTGACCGCGGTTGTTGTTGACCCACAGGGTCTTCAGGTCCCAGGAGGGCACCACGTGCTGGGGCTGGACCCCGACCGGGATGGTGTCGATGACCTTGTACGTCGCCGGGTCGATGACGGACACCGTGTTGGAGTTCGTGTTCGGCACGTAGACGCGGGACGGGAAGTCCTTGACCACGGGGGAGAGTTTGTTCGGCCGGTCCGCCGCGTAGACGTCGTTCGGATCGAGCACGGGCGGCATGCCGGGCAGACCGGGCGGGACGGCCGGCGCGGCCTTGACGGGCTTGGCCGGGCCCTTGGTGCCGAGCGCCTCGGCAGGTCCCTTGCCGGCCGATCCGCAGCCGGCCAGGGCGGCGACGACCAGACCGGCCAGCAGCACGGTGGCCTTCCGGGGAAGGCGGGTGGTCTTCATGGGGTCAGCAGCTCCGTGGTGGTCACCGCGCGCAGTTCGCGGCGCGCGAGTTCTTCGAGGAGGGGAGGCATCGCGTCGACCGTGTCCGCGTAGCCGAAGTGCAGGCTCACCACCGATCCGGGCCGGATCGTCCCGGTGACGGTGCGGATGACGGCCGCGGCACCGGGCGAGGTGAAGTCGAGGGAGTCCACGTCGTACGAGAGGACGTGCGGGTAGCCCGCCCGCTGGGCCAGCTTCTGGACGAGCGGGGTCGCGTACCGGGTCTGGGAGGGCCGGAACCAGGTGCCGATGGAGCCGGTGAGCCGCTTGAGCCGCTGGGCGCAGCCGGTGATCTCCGCGTAGGCCTCCGCCTCGGGCATGTCGTTGATCGCGAGGTGGCGCTGGGTGTGGTTGCCGAGCTCGTGACCGCCGTCGAGGACGCGACGGGCCAGCTCCGGGTGGGCGTCGAGCCAGGACCCGATCGCCAGTACGGTGACCCGCGCGCCGCCCTTCTCGGCCGCGGCCAGCACCGCCCGGGCGATGGCGGGGTCCCCGTTGCCGTGGAAGGTGAGGGCGACCCGGGGGCGGCCGCGCGGCCCGTGGCCGATCTCCACGGGCTGCCCGGCGAACCGGCGCGGGGCGGCGGCCGGCGCCGCCTGTGCCGGGCGGGCCGGCCGGGCCGGAGCCGGCGTCGGGCGGGAGGACGCGGGGAGGGGCCGACCCGGTCCGCAGGCGGCGGTGAGACCGGCCGCGGCGGTGCCGGCCGTCCCGAGAGCGGCCGCGCGCAGGGCCACGCGCATGGCCGCGCGGCGGCCTGGTTGTGAGAGCACCTGCCCATTTAAGGGGTGAATGGCCGGGAAGGTAATGATTGACCCAATTCAGTACGGTCGCCAGAAGGGGCCAACCGAGTGATCAGGTCGCTAAGTGATCAACGATTCACACAGAGCAGTCGATATTCATTCATAGATTGCTAGGCGAGTGGGCCACCTCACCTAGGATTTAGCTAGAAAGTCTTACGATTTGCCCACTTATGTCCAAGTAGAGACTTTTGGCGTTCCGGCCCTCGTCTGCCATAGTCGGATCCACGACTTCCCATTGACCCGAGCGAAGTCGCCACGCCGAGGATCACACCCCCTTGGATCCTCGGCGCACCCATGAAGCCCCCACCGCCCCACACGGCGCACGGGGGCTTCAGGCGTTCCGGGCTTCAGGCGTTCCGGGCTGGAGGTCCGGGCTCCAGGCGGTCCGGCGCTCCAGACGTTCCCGTGCTTCAGGTGTTCTGGCGGTCGGCGACCCGCATCTCGAACCAGGTGATCTTCCCGCGCGGCAGCAGGTCCGCGCCCCAGCGGTCGGACAGCTTGTCGACCAGGAAGAGGCCCCGGCCGGTGGTGTCCAGCTCATGGACCGGCATCAGGCACGGCAGCCCGCGCGAGGGGTCGCGCACCTCCACCCGGATCCATCCCCGGCGCCGCAGCATGCGTAAGCCGAAGGAACGGGCCCCGGTGTGCCGGACCGCGTTGCCGACGAGCTCCGAGACCAGCAGGACGGCGTGCTCGGCGATCTGCGGGGAGAGGCCCCAGAGGCGGACCACCACACACTGGGTGAGCCGGCGCGCGGTGCTCGCCGACTCCGGCATGGACGGCAGCGTCACTTCGGCCTCGGCCGGATTTCCGTACAACTCAAGCGCTTTGATGCCCTGTTCGTCCTCAACGGCCGCCGTGAGCCGTACCGCCGAAGCGCTGCCGCGCTGCCGCGGCTGTTCCACACCCTCCAGGCCCGCCATGCCCCCCATCATGGAGTGCCGACCCTGCCTCCCGGGCCGTTCCGCAGGAAAACACCCCCCGGATTCAACAACTCCAAGGGGGTGTTCTGTCATATGCGAGAGGCAACCGGGGGGCCTAGGCGGATGGCTTGACCTGCGGTGACACGTCGCACGGAAGTGATCACAGTGAGTGGATCACCGATTCGCCTTAAGGCTGTCTTAAGGCCTGGCTAATCCACCCCCAGGGAGGACCACGGTCCCCGGCCGAGAGCTCGGCTCAGACGAACTTCGCCTTGCCCGGGCCCTCTTCGACGAAGCTGCGCATGCCGCGCTCGCGGTCCTCGGTGGCGAACAGGCCCGCGAACCAGTTGCGTTCGATGGTGAGGCCGGTGTCGATGTCGGCCTCCAGACCCGCGTCCACGCACTCCTTGGCCGCGCGCAGCGCGATCGCCGGACCCTGCGCCAGCTTCGCGGCCCAGGCGTGCGCCTGCTCGTACACCTCGGCGGCGGGCACCACCCGGTCGACCAGGCCCAGGGTGAACGCCTCATCCGCCTTGACCATCCGACCGGTGAAGATCAGGTCCTTGGCCTTGGACGGTCCGACCAGCCGGGACAGCCGCTGGGTGCCGCCCGCACCCGGGATCAGGCCGAGCAGGATCTCGGGCTGGCCGAGCTTGGCGTTGTCGGCGGCGATCCGGTAGTCGGCGCACAGCGCGAGTTCGCACCCGCCGCCCAGCGCGTAGCCGGTGATGGCCGCGACGACGGGCTTGGGGATCCGGGCGACGGCGGTGAAGGCATCCTGGAGCGCGCGGGACCGGGCGACCATCGCCGCGTGGTCCATCGTCTGCATCTCCTTGATGTCCGCACCCGCCGCGAACACCTTCTCGCCGCCGTAGATGATGACCGCGCGGACGTCGGCCCGGTCGGTCGCCTCCACCGCGAGCTCGCGCAGCCGGTCCTGGGTGGCGATGTCCAGGGCGTTCATGGGCGGCCGGTCCAGGCGGATGGTGCCGACACCTTCGGAGACTTCGAGAGAGATGGTCATACGGGCCAGGTTAGCGGCGGTTAACGCGATGTGGCCCGGTGC
>NZ_JBSGZP010000555.1:0-5075 GCF_053611065.1 Streptomyces sp. NPDC054840 | reverse complement strand
GGCCCCAGCTACGAAGTGCGTGTCAGCGTCAGGCGGGAACGATGTTCTCGGCCGTCGGACCCTTCTGGCCCTGCGCGATGTCGAAGCGGACCTTCTGGCCCTCGAGCAGCTCGCGGAAGCCCTGGGCGGCGATGTTCGAGTAGTGGGCGAAGACGTCAGCGCCGCCACCGTCCTGCTCGATGAAGCCGAAGCCCTTTTCCGCGTTGAACCACTTCACGGTTCCAGTAGCCATGTCATATCTCCTTTGGGGCAGTGCATCGCAATCCACACTGTGTGGATTGCGTGTCGCCGCAATGATTACCCCAACCGATAATGACCGGAAAAGTAAAAGTACTCGCAGGGGCGTAAACACCTGCTGGGAGTACTTGAAGTTTTGGGAACCACAACTGCAACTGAGATCGACAGTAGCACGAATCAACATCCGTTGGACGGTGAAGGATTTCACTTCGCCCGCTGCGCGAAAAAGCCTCACGGCGTGGTTCGTCTAATTCTCATGGCGCGGGCACAGATATTGACTCGTGCGGGAGGGCAGGCTCGCCCCCGTCACGGGTTCGCCTGCCGGTGAGGGAGCGGGAACGTGTGCGGACCGACTCCGCGATCCACGGCCGGCGGATCGAACTTCGGGAGTACGTCCGCCAGGACCCGGGTCAGCTGAAAGCTGTCCCGCAGACCCCGGTGTGTCAGCGCCCGCCGGAGATGATCGGGAGAGCCCTCAGGGCTGGTGCCGGCGAACGAGGCGCCGCTCGGGGGTATCAGCGGCTGATTCCACGCCCGGGACGCGGCCACCTCGGGCATGCGCGGCCGGGCGCGGGCAGGAGCACAGCGCGGCCCTGCACACGATCATCGGTCGGTCGGCGACCTTCGGACGACCGGTGACGTAGCGGACCCGGTCGGACAGCACCCGATCCGCCACCGGTCCCAGGTTGCCGTCGTCAACCGCTTGCCCGCCGCCGTGTCCGGCCTCACCGCCCGGGTCACCCTGTTCGACACCGCCGGAACCTCCCTCAACGAACGCACCGCGCGCGGCCTACGGGTCGGCGGCGGCGGTGACGGCGACGGCGACGGCGACGGCGTGACCACCACCGCGCTGACCATTCCAGCCGTTCCGGCTTCCGCGGACGGACCGGAACCCACGGATCCCGTCCGGCTCGCCCTCGCCGACAGCGCCGGCCGCGAGGTGAGCCGCAATGTCTCCTGGCTCTCCACCCGCCCCCACGACCGCCTACGCGACCTCACCGGCCGGAACTCCCTCGCGGCCGCCACCGTGAGCGGACCGCGCGCACCACGCGCCACGCCGACTCGGTCTCCACCACCAAGGTCACCATCCGCAACACCCGTCGCGGGAGGACGCCCGCGCTGCTGACCGATCCCCCTCTCGTCGACGGCCGGGACGCACCCGTGCTGCCGTTCGGCTGGAACGACCACCGGACCAGGTCTCATACCCGGTGAGAGTGCCGTCCTGACGGCCGAGCACCGGACGGCCGACCGGCAGGTGCGGAGCTCCGGGTCCGGCTCTCGGGCTGGAACACCCCCACCACCCATATCAACCCGGGCTCTCCCTGACACCGGCACCGCGTCGGCTCGAGCGCACCCCCGGAGCCGAAACCGGCCTGCCTGGCCTGCCCGATATTCGCTTGCGCACCATCCGCCACTCGCGCCAACGTCGGCTGACACCGCACGGAGGCAGAGACGATGACCACCACCGCACATCCCCACCCCGTCGACCATGAACTCATCCGGGCCGCGACCCATATCGCGCGCACCCGATGCCGAGGCGACAACCACACCATGGCTGCCGCGGCCCGCGCCCGGGACGGCAGGATCATCACGGCGGTGAACGCGTACCACTTCACCGGTGGCCCCTGCGCCGAGCTGGTCCTCATCGGCGCCGCGGCCGCCCAGGGCGCGTACGCACTGGACACGATCGTCGCCGTGGGCGACAGGGACCGGGGAATCGTTCCCCCGTGCGGCCGATGCCGCCAGGTCCTTCTCGACTACTTCCCGGCCATCGAGGTCATCGTCGGCACGGGCGGCCACCCCCGGGCCTTCCCCATCGCCGACCTGCTCCCGGAGACCTACATCTGGGCCGATCACCAGCTCGACCCGAGGTGAACCGCCCTACGCGACCCAGCAGTACACGGCCAGGCCCTGACGTCGGGCACTGCTGACGAGGCCGGACAGATCGCCCACGATGGCTTCGGCCGTGTCCGTGTCGATGGCCTCGCCGTCCTGACTCCCTCGGACGACTCAGGTGGTGGGGGATGCATCGCAGCGACCGTCCCAGGCCGCGCACTACCAGCACAATGCGCGGTCTGGCAGGGTCCGGGTCATGAGTGATGCACCCTTTGACGCCGTCCTCTGCGATTTCGACGGGGTTCTGCGCCTGTGGGATCCCGATGGGATGGCCGCGCTTGATCGGAAGGCCGGACTGGCCGAGGGCACCCTCGCGTCAGCCGCGTTTCGCCCCGGGCTTCTGGAAGCCGCCGTCACCGGCCGGATCAGCGACGAGCAGTGGCGCCGGCGCGTCGCGGAAGACCTTGCCGAGGCCTGCGGCTCACTGGACGGCGCTCTGGATCTCGTCAGCGGCTGGACGGCGCTGACCGGCCTCGTCGACACTGCCGTCCTGGAACTCCTGACAGCGGCCCGCAACCGGGTGCCGGTGGCTCTGGTGTCGAACGCAACGACACGGCTGGAGGCCGATCTCACCGCACTGGGACTGGCCGACGCGTTCGACGCGGTCGTCAACACCGCCCGCATAGGGGTGGCCAAACCCGATCACCGGGTCTTCGAGGCCGCAGCGAAGGCGGTGGGAGTGGCACCGCAGCGATGCCTGTTCATCGACGACACGCCGGGACATGTCGCTGCGGCACAGGAGGCCGGGCTGACCGGAATCCACTATCGGCATGTCGATCAACTGAGGCGTGCGACCGCGCCGCTGCGACCGGCTGGACGGACGCCGCGGCCTGATCGAGAGTGCCCGGCATGACGACTTGAAGAGTACCGGCCGGGCGGCAGCACTGGCGCAAGGCATGGACCTGGGACACCGTCCCCGACGGGGACCGATGTCTCTGCGGCGCCTGCGGGGCGCCCGTCCGCTCATACCAGTACCGCCACTATCCGCCCGGGTCCTCCCTGTTCGACCGGTGCATCGGCTTCCCCTGGTGCTCGGAGTGCCGGATCTACAGGGCGAACATGGTGTACGTCCACCGGGAGCGCGTCCTCGTCGACGCTCTCGCCTCGCTCCCCTCCGAACAACGTGAACGGATCGCCCGTTCGGAAACACGGTTGATCGAGTTCCTGGACCGACGGCTGCGAAACGGGCAGGGCGGAGACTGACGGAGACCGGCCGGCCCCGACCGGACGCAATTCCCCGGTGGTGGCGGTGGCAGCTCTCGTACACTGCGGCGATGTCGACTGTACGAACGATGACCGAGGCCGATGTCGCGGCCGTATCGGAGATACGGGTGACCGGCTGGAAGGCCGCGTACGCGGGGATCGTCCCTCAGCCCTACCTCGATCGCATGACGGCCGAAGCAGATGCGCGCCTTCGCCGGCAGCACTTCACGAAGCCTGACAAGGTCGCCGTCGACCTGATAGCCGTGGATGACCAGGGCTCCGTGGTGGGTTGGGCGTGCCTCGGGCCCTCCCGTTCGGCTGGGGGTGAGCTCTACGCTCTGTACGTCCAGCCCTCGCTCATCGGGTCCGGAATCGGTCGCACACTCCTCCGAGCCGTGCACGCCACCGCTCGGGCTCGTGGCTTCGACTCGGTCCTGCTGTGGGTCCTCACCGACAACACCCGGGCGCGTCGCTTCTACGAACGAGCCGGATATGTGGCGGATGGTGCCGTCCAGGCCGACGACTACGACGGAGTGTCACTCACCGAAGTTCGCTACCGCCTCGCCTTGTAGCGAGGTACGACCGGACTCCTCACCCACCCGCCCGCGAGCGGAGCTCCGACCCGCGGTCTGTCCGGCGTACGCGGCCGGTCGGCCGGGGCGGTGCGGCAGCTCCGGCCGGAAAGCGGCTGGACAGTTGGCATGAGCCGCCGGAGCATGGCGCGCAGGTGCGAGCCCTTTCCAGCGGAAGGACCGTCAGGATGAGCGTGGGCGATGGGGAATCAGGCGGTCGGCGGCCCTGGCAGCGGTCGCGCGCGAACGGCAACCCAGGACAGGCGGGACCCGCGGGCCCCGGTGCGCCGGGGGGACTTCCCCACGGGCCGATTCCTCCCGGCGCGCGGATGCCGGACGCCGTACGAAACCTTCGTGTGCTGATGATGGTCCTGGGCGGCATGCAGGCCGTCCTCGGGCTCGCTCTGGTGACCAACAGCGTGGCCGTCTCCACATCCATCTGGGGCACGGGCGACGCCTCCACCCCGTGCTGCACCACGCCGGGCGAGGATCACGCCGGGATGGTCGTGCTCGCCGGCCTGCTCGTCCTCGCGATATCCGCATGGGGTGTCACCACCGCCCTCAAGTTCCCCACGCGTCATCAGGGTCTGCGCGTCTCCGCCTTCGCCTACGGGTGGACGGCCCTGCCGTTCAGCTGGGCGTTCTTCCAGGTGATACCCCTTCTGGGATTCGCCTGGCTCGTGCCGGCGATCCTCGCCATCGTCCGCCCGAACCAGCCGGAAAGCCGCGCCTGGTTCAACCATCAGCCGACGTGAGCCGGGACGGCGGCCGGGCGAACGCCCTTCGAGCGCGAGGGCAGCTCCCCGCCGGAAGGAACGATCCTCTGCGGGCCTCCCGGGTGATGCGGCGCGGCACCCGGCCCGGTGTACCGGCATGCGGCGGTCCGCCTCACCACCATGTGCCCGTGATCCCATCCCACTTGATCGGCGCGCTCTCCGCCCTCGCGCTGCTCGCACCCGCGTCCGCCTACGCGGCCTCCACCCCCGCCGTGGCTCCGGCCCCCGGCCCTGACCGGCCGGGGCAATTCTTCGCCGACCTCCCCAAGGATGGGGACCTGCACAACCACCTGGCCGGAGCGGTCACCACCGAGTTCCTGATCGAACTCGCCGCCGGGGACGGGCTGTGCTTCGAAACCACCCCGCCCGCGCCACCCGTCCCGGCTCCCAC
>NZ_JBSGZP010000554.1:0-5098 GCF_053611065.1 Streptomyces sp. NPDC054840 | reverse complement strand
GCCTGTAGCCCGGCGGTCCGCGGGCCTCTCCCCCGTACGGGGGACAGCCCCTCCGGCGTATCCGCCCATCGGCAGATGGCAGGAGGACGGGCTCCCGGCGAGGCTTCTTCCGTCATCGAAAAGCCCTTGGAAAGCGGGAGTTCACCATGAAGAGCCGTAGGCGCACCCTCATCCTCGTCGGAACCGGCGCCGCTCTCGCCGCCACCCTGATCGCGGCGGCTCCCGCCCCGGCCGCTCCCGCCACCGAGGCTGCGCCGGCCGCGCCGAAGCTCGCCTCCGTGCACGGGGGTGGCACGATCTTCTTCCCCTACTCCGCCAAGGACGACATCCGCTTCACGGTCGACGCCGAGTCGACCCCGTGGACCAGGCCGTTCCCGGCCCCGGGCGGCGAGAAGGGCCTGCCGACGGACGCGCGGGGCAAGGTGACCATCTCCCACCGCTACACGGCTTCCGGCTTCACCGCCACCGCCGAGGCGGAGGTGGACTGCCTGGTCACGGGCGGCGCGACCGCCACCCTCACCGCCGTGGTCAAGACCTCCAACGTCGGCTGGGAGGGCAAGCGGATCGGCGTCAGCGTGCAGGACGGCCGGCGCGGCGAGCCGGACCGCGTCGGTTTCTCGTGGGGCGTCGCGAACGTCGACGTCAAGCCGGACGGCACGGTGGCCGAGGGCACGGTGGGCACCTGCATGGCCCCGGCCCCCTTCACCGAGGTCACCAAGGGCGGCTTCAAGGTCACCCCGGCGCCTCTGGCCCCGCTGCCGAAGCCGTAGTCACGGCCGCGAACCCGACAGGTACCGGGCCTCGGCGGGGGTGGGCCGGTATCCCCGCCCTCCGCGCCCCCACCACCTCGGCGACGGTCGGCCCCCGACCCCGGCGCAGCAGTGCACGGACCGGCCGCCGTCGCGGGCGTGGACGTCGTATCGCGGGCGGGACTCGTCGACTCCCGCTCATCTGCCCGTCCACGATCGGCCGCCGCTCCTGCGGGACGCCTCTGCTCGTACGGCCCGCGCGCGCGGTGCGTCATCCCCGTACATCTCCTGTTCCGCCGTCCGGCGGCCCGCGGAACCGGGAGCGGTCACCGCGTCCGGATAACGTCTGTCCCATGAACCGGCAGTCCATGCTCCCCGCCACCGCCCGCGCCGTACGGGTCGTCGCCCACCGCGGGGCCTCCCACGAGCACCCCGAGCACACCCTCGCCGCCTACCGGCAGGCCATCGCCGACGGCGCCGACGCACTCGAATGCGACGTGCGGCTCACCGCCGACCGCAAGCTGGTGTGCGTGCACGACCGGCGGGTGGAACGGACGTCCGACGGGCGCGGGGTGGTCTCCGGGATGACGTACGCGGAGCTCTCCGCGCTCGACTTCGGGGCGTGGAAGGGGCCCGGGCACGCCGGGGCCCGGGTGCTGCTCTTCGAGGACCTGCTCCGGGAGGCGCTGGCCGCGCCCCGGCCGGTCGGGCTCGCCGTCGAGACCAAGCATCCGACCCGGGCCGGCGGCCGGCTGGAGGCCGAGCTGGCGCGGATGCTCCGGGGGTACGGGCTGGCCGACGGGGCGGCCGGGCTGGTCGAGGTGATGAGCTTCTCGCGTGGCGCGCTGACCCGGTTGCACCGGCTCGTGCCCGGTCTGCCCGCCGTTTATCTGATGGAGCGGCGGCTGCGGCCGGTGCACCCGCCCTACGCGACCCACGCGGGCCCGGGCATCGACCTCGTACGCCGGGACCCGGGGCTGGTGCCCCGGCTGAAGGCGAGGGGGCTGTCGGTGCGGGTGTGGACGGTGGACGAGCCGCAGGACGTGGAGCTGTGTCTGCGGCTCGGCGTGGACACGATCATCACCAACCGGCCCAGGCAGGTGCGGGAGCAGCTGGAGAGCCGCTGACGCGGTCCGTCGGCGGGACCCGTGACGGAAACACCCGGCCGGGGTGCGCCGGCCGGGCGTGGGGGGTCGGGGGGTGCGGGGCGGTTACACGAAGCGCTGACCGGCGGACCCGTTGCAGGTCTGCAGGCGCAGCGGCTCGTGGGCGGCGGCCACCGTCAGGCACATGCCCGGGGCGGCGGCGGGGCGCAGGGTGGCGCCGTCGCGGACGAACTGCTGGTTCGCGCCGCCGTGGCAGTTCCAGATGATCAGGCCGGTGCCCGGGCCGTAGCCGGCGCCGGGGGCGTCGAGGCAGCGGTCCTGGGTCAGTTCGATGTGGACGGACCTGCGGACGCTGTCGTACCACCAGCCCTGGTTGCGACCGCCGTGGCAGTCCCATCCGACGATCCTGGTCTCATCGGCGCTGGAGCCGCCGAAGGAGTCGAGGCAGTTGCCGGTCGCCTCGTTCTTGAGGGGCTTGAACTTGTCGTCCCATGCTCCCGCCTGCAGGACGGGCGTCCCGGTGCTCGCGGGGTCGGCGCAGGAGGCCTCGCGCAGGCCCGAGTTGTAGAGCTGGGTCAGACAGGACGCGAAGGCGCCGTGGCCGCGGTAGTTGGGGTGGAAGGACTGGCGGGCGGTGTTCTCGTCCCACGGGAAGTGGTCCCCGAGGTCCAGGTAGAGGCCGCGGGCCCACGTGTCCTCCATGCAGACCTCGTGGCCGTGGAAGAGCCGCGAGTTGTCCAGGTAGACCGCGCCGGAGGCGAGGGCGGCCGCGCGCATGCCCTTCTCGAAGGCGGGCACCGCGTAGTTGCGGCCCCAGGTGGCGTCGGAGTCGTAGCCGGCGCAGCCGCCGGGGAGCTTGCCGGGGAAGTTCGGGTTGTCGTAGAAGTCGGGTCCGATGGGGCTGGGGTAGCCCATCACGACGAGCTTGTAGTCGGAGTCGGCGTAACCGGCGTCGCGCATGACGGTTCTGAGGTCCGCGACCGTGGCCTCGACCTTGGGCTTCAGGCCGTCGACGCGCGCCTGCCAGCCGGGCCCGTACTTGGGCTCACAGGTGCCCTGGCCGAGCACCCAGCGGGTCACGCAGTCGGTCATGACCGGACCGAACTGGAGGTCGTCGTTGGCACCGGCGACCAGCAGGACCATCTTGATCTTCGTGTTGCGCGCCTTGACGGCCAGGTTGTCGCTCTGCACCAGCTCGTCGGCGTACTGCTTGGCGCCGCCGATCCTGATGTTGCCGGTGTAGCCGCCGGAGCAGGCGACGTTGAAGGTCAGGTCGGCCGGTATGCCGGTGCGGTGGATCGCCGAGTCCGGCGAGCGGTGGCACTGGTTGTCCGGCGTGTTGGTCGCGGGGTCGTAGGTGCCGACGCCCTCGCCCGAAATCTCACTGTCGCCCAGCGAGATCAGGCCGGTTTTGCGTTCGTTCAGCGGGCGTACGGCCGGGTCGCCGTAGATCTTGGTGGCCTCCGCGGCGCGGACGGCCTCCAGCTCCGGCGACAGCGGCACGGCGACGGCCCCGGCGGCGGGCGCCGCCTGGGCCATGGGGGTGATGGCGGTGACACCCCCCAGGGCGGCCGCGACCACCGCGACAGTGACGAAGGTAGATCTGAGCATGGGTCTCGTACGGGCACGTGCCATGGAACGCCTCCCCGGATCTGGGTGTTACCCCCGGTATTTACTGGCCGGTAGGGGAGTTGGGAACACTTCGAACAAGACAATTGCTCAACTTTTTGAGGAGGCCACGAACATGACGGATGACCAGCAGGCCGAGACGTTCCGGATCGAGCACGACTCCATGGGCGACGTACGGGTGCCCCGGCACGCGAAATGGGGTGCCCAGACCCAGCGCGCGGTGGAGAACTTCCCCATCTCCGGGCAGCGGTTGGAGCGGGCCCACATCGAGGCGCTCGCCCGGATCAAGGCCGCCGCCGCCGAGGTGAACGCGAAACTCGGCGTGGTGGACCAGGACGTCGCCGAGGCGATCCGATCCGCCGCCGCCGAGGTCGCGGACGGCCGCTGGGACGACCACTTCCCCGTGGACGTCTTCCAGACCGGCTCCGGCACCTCGTCCAACATGAACACCAACGAGGTGATCGCCACCCTCGCCACCGAGCGCCTGGGCCGCGAGGTCCACCCCAACGACCACGTCAACGCCTCGCAGAGCTCCAACGACGTGTTCCCGTCGTCCATCCACATCGCCGCCACCGCCGCCGTCACCGGTGAGCTGATCCCGTCCCTGGAACACCTGGCCGCCGCGCTGGAGCTCAAGGCCGCCGAGTTCGCGCAGGTCGTCAAGGCCGGACGCACCCACCTGATGGACGCCACCCCGGTCACCCTCGGCCAGGAGTTCGGCGGGTACGCCGCCCAGATCCGCTACGGCGTCGAGCGGCTGCGGGCGGCCCTGCCACGGCTGGCCGAGCTGCCGCTGGGCGGCACCGCGGTGGGCACCGGCATCAACACCCCGCCCGGGTTCTCCGCCGCGGTGATCGCCGAGGTCGCCGACGCTACCGGGCTGCCGCTGACCGAGGCCCGCGACCACTTCGAGGCGCAGGGGGCCCGGGACGCCCTCGTGGAAACCTCCGGAATGCTGCGCACGGTCGCCGTGTCCCTCACCAAAATCTCCAACGACCTTCGCTGGATGGCCTCCGGACCGCGCACCGGTTTGGCCGAAATCAATCTCCCGGATCTCCAGCCGGGCTCCTCGATCATGCCCGGGAAGGTCAATCCGGTGGTCCCGGAAGCCGTCCTGATGGTCGCCGCACAGGTCATGGGGAATGACGCGGCCGTCGCCGTGGCGGGCGCGGCCGGCAACTTCGAGCTCAATGTGATGCTCCCGGTGATGGCCAGGAACCTCCTCGAATCGATCCGGCTGCTCGGCAGCGCGAGCCGCCTGCTGGCCGACCGCACGATCGACGGGATCACCGCCAACGAGGCCCGGGCCAGGGAATACGCCGAGTCTTCGCCCTCCGTGGTCACCCCGCTCAACCGTTACATCGGCTACGAGGAGGCCGCCAAGGTGGCCAAGAGGTCCCTCGCCGAGCGCAGGACGATCAGGGAGGTGGTTCTGGAGGCCGGTTACGTGGAGCGCGGCGCCCTCACCCTGGAGCAGCTCGACGAGGCCCTCGACGTGCTGCGCATGACGCATCCCTGACCCCTCCGACCGCGCCCGGCGACGGGGGTCGAATTCGGTCGATTCTCGTCGCCGAACCCACCGGTGACCTGCGCCGCAGCGGGCGCGGCGACCCC
>NZ_JBSGZP010000553.1:0-5109 GCF_053611065.1 Streptomyces sp. NPDC054840 | reverse complement strand
CTCCTGACCCCCGGCCACCGGCGGGGAGCGCCGCACGCGCTCCCCGCCGAGCCGTTGGGCCCGGCGGGGGCTCAGGCCTCCGTCAGCGTCGTCAGCAGCGCGTCCGCCGCCGCGTACGGGTCCAGCTCGCCCACGGCCACCCTGGCGGCCAGGGCGTCCAGGTGCGCGTCGCCGTGGACGTCCGCCATTCGCGCCCGCAGCGCCGTCACGGCGATCGTCTCGACCTCCCGGGCCGCACGGGTGGCCCGCCGCTGGGCCAGCACACCCCGCTCGTCCATCCACGCCCGGTGCTTCTCCAGCGCCTCGACCAGCTCGTCGATGCCCTGGCCGCGGGCCGCGACCGTCTTCACGATCGGCGGCCGCCAGTCGTCCCGGCCCCGGGCCTCGCCCAGGCCCAGCATGTGGTTCAGCTCCCGGGCGGTGGCGTCCGCGCCGTCCCGGTCCGCCTTGTTGACCACGTAGACGTCGCCGATCTCCAGGATGCCCGCCTTGGCCGCCTGGATCCCGTCACCCATCCCGGGGGCCAGCAGCACCACCGAGGTGTCGGCCTGCGAGGCGATCTCCACCTCCGACTGCCCGACGCCGACCGTCTCGACCAGGATCACCTCGCAGCCGGCCGCGTCCAGCACCCGGATCGCCTGGGGGGCGGCCCAGGCCAGGCCGCCCAGGTGGCCGCGGGTGGCCATGGAGCGGATGTAGACCCCCGGGTCCGAGGCGTGGTCCGACATCCGCACCCGGTCGCCGAGCAGGGCCCCGCCCGAGAAGGGCGAGGACGGGTCGACGGCGAGGACGCCGACCCGCTTGCCGGCCTTGCGGTACGCGGAGACGAGCGCCGAGGTCGAGGTCGACTTGCCGACGCCCGGCGACCCCGTCAGCCCCACCACGTACGCCCCGCCCGTGAGCGGGGCCAGCGCGGCCATCACCTCGCGCAGCTGCGGGGACGCACCCTCGACCAGCGAGATCAGCCGGGCCACCGCTCTCGGCCGGCCCTCACGGGCCTGGGCCACCAGCTGGGGGACGTCCACCGCCGTCATACTGCTGCGCTCCTCGGTTCTTTTACGGGTACGTACGGGCCGCCGGGCCCGAGATCACGGCCCGGCGGCCCGGCGGGTGCCTACTTGGCGACGCGGACGATCAGCGCGTCGCCCTGGCCGCCGCCGCCGCACAGCGCGGCCGCGCCGACGCCGCCGCCACGGCGCTTCAGCTCCAGCGCCAGGTGCAGCACCACACGGGCCCCGGACATGCCGATCGGGTGGCCCAGGGCAATGGCCCCACCGTTGACGTTCACCTTTTCCGGGGTCACGCCAAGGTCCTTCATTGACTGCACGGCCACCGCCGCGAAGGCCTCGTTGATCTCGATGAGGTCCAGGTCGGAGACCTCCAGCCCCTCCTTCTTCAGGGCGTGGAGGATCGCGTTCGACGGCTGCGACTGGAGCGAGTTGTCGGGGCCGGCCACGTTGCCGTGGGCGCCGATCTCGGCGATCCACTCCAGGCCCAGCTCCTCGGCCTTCGTCCTGCTCATCACGACCACGGCGGCGGCGCCGTCGCTGATCTGCGAGGAGGTGCCGGCGGTGATCGTGCCGTCCTTGGCGAAGGCCGGACGCAGCTTGCCCAGGGACTCCGCGGTGGTCTCGGGGCGGATGCCCTCGTCCGTCGAGAAGATCACCGGGTCGCCCTTGCGCTGCGGGATCTCCACGGGGACGATCTCGGCCTCGAAGACGCCGTTCTTCTGCGCGGCCGCGGCCCGCTGGTGCGAGGCGGCGGCGAACTCGTCCTGCGGGGCGCGCTCGATGCCCAGGCGGGTGTTGTGCTTCTCGGTGGACTCGCCCATCGCGATGTTCTCGAAGGCATCGGTCAGGCCGTCGTAGGCCATCACGTCCAGCATCTCGACGGCGCCGTACTTGTAGCCCTCGCGGGACTTGGGCAGCAGGTGCGGGGCGTTGGTCATGGACTCCTGACCGCCCGCGACCACGATGTCGAACTCCCCGGCGCGGATCAGCTGGTCGGCCAGCGCGATCGCGTCCAGGCCCGAGAGACACACCTTGTTGATCGTGAGGGCGGGCACGTTCATCGGGATGCCGGCCTTGACCGCCGCCTGGCGGGCGGGGATCTGGCCCGCGCCGGCCTGGAGCACCTGGCCCATGATCACGTACTGCACCTGGTCGCCGGAGATCCCGGCCCGGTCCAGCGCGGACTTGATGGCGAACCCGCCGAGGTCGGCACCCGAGAAGGACTTCAGCGAGCCGAGGAGCCGTCCCATGGGCGTGCGGGCCCCGGCGACGATCACAGAAGTGGTGTTGTTCGATCCGGACATGAGGCACAGCCCCTTGGATGAGGAGTGAACGAGGGTTTACGTGAATGTACTGGGCGGTACCTCAGCGGTCACCGGGGTGCCGGTGTGATCGCGCGCACGTTGCGTGACGACCCCCTTCGGCGGTGCACTGTCACCATGCTGACAAGAATCGACCACATCGGGATCGCCTGCTTCGACCTGGACAAGACTGTCGAGTTCTACCGTGCCACGTACGGCTTCGAGGTGTTCCACTCCGAGGTCAACGAGGAGCAGGGTGTCCGCGAGGCCATGTTGAAGATCAACGAGACGTCCGACGGCGGCGCCTCCTACCTCCAGCTCCTGGAGCCCACCCGCGAGGACTCCGCCGTCGGCAAATGGCTGGCCAAGAACGGCGAGGGCGTCCACCACATCGCCTTCGGCACCGAGGACGTCCAGGGCGACTCCGAGGCCATCCGCGGCAAGGGCGTCCGCGTCCTCTACGACCAGCCCCGCACCGGATCGATGGGGTCCTCCATCACCTTCCTGCACCCCAAGGACTGCCACGGCGTGCTCACCGAACTGGTCACCTCGAACCCCGAGCACTGACAGACCACTGATGGCCCGATTCCCCGGCCGGTAGAGTGGCCATGGCTCGGCCGGGGTTCGGTGCGGAGACGGGGTCGGGGCCTGTGATCCCTGCCCCGGTATCTGACACCATTCCCCCGGGGGCGTCGTTCAGCGGGCGAGCGATGCTCATGGGAGTGAGCTTGCGACCAGGGGACGGATGGGACCGCGCTGTGCGGGGCTACGAAAGCCAGGAGAGCCATCAGGCCGAGGCCGACCATCTCTCGCGCTTCGAGGCCGAGATGGAGCGGCTGAAGAAGGAGCGCGGGAAGGCCGTCCAGCACGCTGAAGACCTGGGTTACCAGGTCGAGGTGCTGCGCGCCAAGCTTCACGAGGTACGGCGCGCGCTGGCGTCCCGCCCCGCCTACGACGGCGCGGACATGGGCTACCAGGCGGAGCAGCTGCTCCGTAATGCCCAGATCCAGGCCGACCAGATGCGTTCCGACGCCGAGCGCGAGCTTCGTGACGCCCGGGCCCAGACCCAGCGCATCCTCCAGGAGCACGCCGAACACCAGGCACGCCTGCAGGCCGAGCTGCACGCCGAGGCCGTCAACCGCCGTCAGCGCCTGGACCAGGAGCTGGGCGAGCGGCGCCAGACCGTCGAGGCCCACGTCAACGAGAACGTGGCCTGGGCCGAACAGCTGCGGGCCCGTACCGAGGCCCAGGCGCGCCGCCTGATGGAGGAGTCCCGCGCCGAGGCCGAGCAGTCCCTGAACGCCGCCCGCGCCGAGGCCGCCCGGGTCGCCGAGGAGACCCGGCGCCGGATGGCCGCGGACGCGGAGGCCGCCCGCGGGGAGGCCGAGGCCACCCTGCTGCGCGCCCGCAAGGAAGCCGAGCGGCTGCTGACCGCCGCCTCCTCGCAGGCCCAGGAGGCCAGCGAGCACGCGGAGCGGCTGCGCTCCACCACCACCGCCGAGGCCGAGCAGACCCGGCAGCAGACCATGGACCTCGGCCGGGTGGCCGAGTCCCGCGCGCAGGAGGCCGAGTCCGCGCTGCGCCAGGCCCGTGCCGAGGCCGAGCGGGTCCTGGCCGAGGCCAAGGAGAGCGCGGCCCGTCAGCTCGCGTCGGCGGAGTCCGTCAACGAGCAGCGCACCCGCACCGCCAAGGAGCAGGTCGCCCGGCTGGTCGGCGAGGCCACCAAGGAGGCCGAAGCCCTCAAGGCGGAGGCCGAACAGGCCTTGGCCGACGCCCGCGCGGACGCCGAGCGGCAGCGCACCGAGGCCGGCCAGCAGGCCCGTACGGCAGCGGCCGAGGACATGGCGGCACAGCTGGCGAAGGCCGCCCGCACGGCCGAGGACGTACTGAACAAGGCCTCGGAGGACGCCCGGGCCACCACCCGGGCCGCGTCCGAGGAGGCCGAGCGGATCCGTCGCGAGGCCGAGACCGAGGCCGACCGGCTGCGCCTGCAGGCTGCGACCACGGCCGACGAGCTCAAGGGCGCCGCGAAGGACGACACCGAGGAGTACCGGGCCCGCACGGTCGAGCTCCAGTCGGAGGCCCGGCGGCTGCGCGGCGAGGCCGAGCAGCTGCGCGCCGAGGCCGTCGCCGAGGGCGAGCGGATCCGCGGCGAGGCCCGCCGCGAGGCCGTTCAGCAGATCGAGGAGGCGGCCCGGACCGCCGAGGAACTGCTCGGCAAGGCCAAGGCGGACGCGGACGAGCTGCGCGGTGGCGCGACCGCCGAGAGCGAGCGGGTGCGCGCCGAGGCCGTGGAGCGGGCCGGCACCTTGCGCAGGCAGGCCGAGGAGACCCTGGAGCGGACCCGCGCCGAGGCCGAGCGGCTGCGCGCCGAGGCCGAGGAGCAGGCCGAGGGCGTACGCGCCGAGGCCGACGCGGCGGCGGTCGCCCGGCGCCAGGAGACCGAGCAGGCGCTGGCCGCCAAGCGCGCGGAGGCCGACGAGGAGCTCGTACGGCTGCACACGGAGGCCGAGGCACGGCTGACGACGGCCGAGCAGACGCTGCGTGACGCCCGCGGTGCGGCGGAGAACATCCGCCGGGAGACCGCGGAGGAGAACGACCGGCTGCGCGCCGAGTCGGCGGAGCGGATCCGCACCCTGCAGGCGCAGTCGGAGGCCGAGGCCGACCAGCTGCGCACCGACGCGGCGCAGGACGCCGGCCGGGTGCGTGCCGAGGCCGAGCAGGCCGCCGTGCGATTGCGCGGTGAGGCCGAGGTCGAGGCGGAGCGGGTGCGCTCCGAGGCCCAGGAGACCGCGGAC
>NZ_JBSGZP010000552.1:0-5109 GCF_053611065.1 Streptomyces sp. NPDC054840 | reverse complement strand
GGTCCGGGGCGGAGCCCCGGGGCGGTACTCAGGCCTGAGTTGAGTATCCGCACCCTGTCGGGAGACGCCCGGCGGGGGACACCGTGGCCCCATGACAGCCACCGCACGGGACATGGCCGAGGCCACCCCCGCCGACCGCGACCGGTACGTCGACCTGCTGCGCGTCGCCTCGCTCGGCACCGTCATCGCCGGACACTGGCTGATGGCCGCCGTCAGCGGCGACGGCATAGGGAATCTGCTCGCCCTAGTACCCGCCCTCCAGGTGCTCACCTGGGGGCTGCAGATCATGCCCGTCTTCT
Source organism: Streptomyces sp. NPDC054840 (assembly GCF_053611065.1). Taxonomy (NCBI): domain Bacteria; kingdom Bacillati; phylum Actinomycetota; class Actinomycetes; order Kitasatosporales; family Streptomycetaceae; genus Streptomyces; species Streptomyces sp. NPDC054840. Next base: position 4,810 of record NZ_JBSGZP010000552.1, on the reverse strand, counting down.
TCTTCGTCGGCGGGTTCTCGCACGCCCTGTCCTACCGCTCCCTGGCCCGCCGAGCCGACGGGCCCGTCTACGCCGCCTTCCTGCGGGCCCGGCTCCAGCGGCTGCTGCGCCCCACCCTCGTCTTCGTCCTCGTGTGGGCCGCGATCGCGCTCGCCGTGCAGCTCTCCGGTCACGGCGGCGGGACGCTGACCGGGGCCGCGCTGCGGCTCGTCACGCAGCCGCTGTGGTTCATCGGGATCTACCTCGCCATGGTCGCCTTCACCCCGCCGCTGCTGAAGCTGCACGAGCGCCACGGCTGGGCCGCCTTCGCGGCCCTGGCCGGGGCGGCCGCACTGGTCGACGTACTGCGCTTCGCGCTCGGGGTCCCGTACGTGGAGTTCCTGAACTTCGCCCTCGTCTGGCTCGCCGTCCACCAGCTCGGCTTCCTGCGCGCCGACGGCCGCATCCGCAGGCCCGCCGTCCTCGCCGCCGCGGGGCTCGCCTGCGCCGCCCTGCTGGTGGCGTACGGCCCGTACCCGCTGTCCATGGTGGGGATGCCCGGCGAGAAGGTCTCCAACATGGCCCCGCCCACCCTCGCCCTGCTCTGTCACGGCCTGTGGCTCGTCGGCGCCGTCCAGCTGGCGGCCGGGCCCGCCACCGCGTGGCTGCGCCGCCCGCGCGTCTGGCGCGGGGTGGTCGCGGCCAACGGCCTCGCCATGACCGCCTTCCTGTGGCACCTGACCGCCATGCTCGGCGTGTACGCGGCCCAGCTCGGCCTCGGCCTCCGCCTGCCGGCCCCCGCCACGGCCGCCTGGTGGGCGCAGGTCCCGGTACGGATGGCGGCAGCGGCCGCGCTGACGGGTGTCCTCGTCGCACTGTTCCGCCGCTTCGAGGCGCCCCGGCCGAGCGTGCCCGCCCCCGGCCGGCGCAGCGGCGGCCCGGTCGCCGCCCTCGGGATCACGCTGTGCCTGCTCGGGATCCTTGGCCTGTCCATGACCGGGCTCGGCGGCCTGCTCGACGGGCACAGCGCCACACTGATCGCCCTGCCGGTCACCGCGCCGGCCGCGATCGCGATGGCACTGGGCGGCTGGTATCTCGTAGAACGGTCTGCCCCGGCCCGGAGGGTTAGGCTGAGGGGCTGATCCACACCCTTTCCCTGGAGCGCGTCTGATGGCCGTCAATCTGGTCAATGTCGAGGCAGTCAGCAAGGTGTACGGCACACGTACCCTGCTGGACGGCATCTCCCTCGGCGTGTCCGAGGGAGACCGGATCGGCGTGGTCGGCCGCAACGGCGACGGCAAGACCACCCTCATCCGGATGCTCGCCAAGCTGGAGGAACCCGACACCGGCCGGGTCACCCAGTCCGGCGGCCTGCGCATGGGCGTCCTCACCCAGCACGACTCACTCGACCCCCGGGCGACCATCCGCCACGAGATCATCCGGGACATGGCCGACCACGAATGGGCGGGCAACGCCAAGATCCGCGACGTCCTCACCGGACTCTTCGGCGGCCTCGACCTGCCGGGCTTCGGCCAGGGCCTCGACACCGTCATCGGCCCGCTCTCCGGTGGCGAGCGCCGCCGGATCGCCCTCGCCCAGCTGCTCATCGCCGACCAGGACCTCCTGATCCTCGACGAGCCCACCAACCACCTCGACGTCGAGGGCATCTCCTGGCTGGCCAAGCACCTCCAGGAGCGCCGCTCCGCGCTCGTCTGCGTCACCCACGACCGCTGGTTCCTCGACCAGGTCTGCACCCGCATGTGGGACGTGCAGCGCGGTGACGTGCACGAGTACGAGGGCGGCTACAGCGACTACGTCTTCGCCCGCGCCGAGCGCGACCGGATCGCCGCGACCGAGGAGTCCAAGCGGCAGAACCTGATGCGCAAGGAGCTGGCCTGGCTGCGCCGCGGCGCCCCCGCCCGGACCTCCAAGCCGCGCTACCGCATCGAGGCCGCCAACGAGCTGATCGCCGACGTGCCGCCGCCGCGCGACACCTCCGAGCTGATGAAGTTCGCCAACGCCCGCCTCGGCAAGACGGTCTTCGACCTGGAGGACGTCAGCGTCCACGCCGGCCCGAAGGAGCTGCTCAAGCACCTCACCTGGCACCTGGGTCCCGGCGACCGCGTCGGCCTCGTCGGCGTCAACGGCGCCGGCAAGACCTCCCTGCTGCGCGCCCTCGCCGAGGCCGCCCGCACCCAGGGTGAGGTCCAGCCCGCCGCCGGCAAGGTCATCGTCGGAAAGACCGTCAAGCTGGCCTACCTCTCCCAGGAGGTCGGCGAACTCGACCCGTCCCTGCGCGTCCTGGAGGCCGTCCAGCGCGTCCGTGACCGCGTCGACCTCGGCAAGGGCCGCGAGATGACGGCGGGCCAGCTCTGTGAGCAGTTCGGCTTCACCAAGGAGAAGCAGTGGACGCCGGTCGGCGACCTCTCCGGTGGTGAGCGCCGGCGCCTGCAGATCCTGCGCCTGCTGATGGACGAGCCCAACGTCCTCTTCCTCGACGAGCCCACCAACGACCTCGACATCGAGACCCTGACCCAGCTGGAGGACCTCCTCGACGGCTGGCCCGGCTCGATGATCGTCATCTCCCACGACCGCTTCTTCATCGAGCGCACCACCGACACGGTGATGGCGCTGCTCGGCGACGCGAGCCTTCGGATGCTGCCGCGCGGTCTGGACGAGTACCTGGAGCGCCGGCAGCGGATGATCGAGGCGGCCGCTCCGGCGCCCGTCCCGTCCACCGGCGCCGCGAAGTCCACCGCCTCGGGGGACTCGCGCGCCGCGAAGAAGGAACTCCAGAAGATCGAGCGGCAGCTGAACAAGCTGTCCGACCGCGAGGGCAACCTGCACGCCCAGATCGCCGAGAACTCCACCGACTACGACAAGGTGGCCAAGCTCGACGCGGAGCTGCGCGAACTCCTCTCGGACCGCGACGACTTGGAGATGCGCTGGCTGGAACTGGCCGAGGAGGCCTGAGCGGGGCCTGAGCGGAACCGGGCCGGTCACCCCACGGGAACAGGGGTCGACCGGCCCGATGCAGGGGCGTAGGCAGTGGTAGAAAGGTCATCCCCTTCGACCCTTCCCGATGCCGAAAGCGTGCGCTGATGACCGAGCCGCCCCAGCCGCCGAACCAGCCGCCGGCGCCTTCCGGTTACGGGCACCTGCCCGGTCCGCCGCAGCAGGGGTACGGGTACCCTCCGCAGGGCGGGAACCCGTACGCCCAGCAGCCCGCCCACCCGCCGCAGCCGCCCACCGTGCAGCAGCACCCTGCGGGCCCCGGCGGCCCCGGAGGCTCCGGCCCGGGCGGGGCGCCGAAGAAGAAGGCGGTCCTGCTGATCGCCGCCGCGGTGGCCGCCGCCCTCGTCCTGGGCGGCGTCGGCTATGCGGCCTTCTCCGGCGACGACAAGGACGCGAAGCCGGTCGCGCAGGAGCCCGCCGACGCCAAGCCCTCCGTCTCCCCGTCCGTGGAGAAGGGCGACGGCAACGGAGCGGGCGGCGGCCCGCAGCAGGCGGATCTCAACTCCGGCCGCAAGCAGGGCGAGGACAAGGTCCTGTGGCTCAAGACCGCCAAGGTCGACGGCCCCGGCATGGGCGTCGACGCCGCCGCCCAGTGGGTCATCGGCGACACCGTCGTCAAGAGCCTCTGGAAGAACCTCACCGGCTACTCGGTCACCGACGGCAAGGAGAAGTGGACACTCCCCTTCCCCGCGCCGATCTGCTCCGTCGCCTCGCAGACCACGGCCGAGGGCAGGACGGCCGTCATGTACCGCGACGGCGAAGGGGAGAACACCTCCTGCAACCAGTTGCGGGTGGTCGACCTCAAGACGGGCAAGGAGGTCTGGTCGAAAGAGGTACCCAGTGAGGGGCTCTTCGACATCTTCACCAGCCCCACCCTGTCCATGCTCGGGGACACCGTCACCGTCAGCCGCGGCGGCACCGCCAGCGCCTTCAAGATCAGCAACGGTGACAAGCTCTTCGCGAACCCGCTGGGCGACGGCTGCAACGCGGACTCCTACGAGGCCGGCAACGGCAAGATGATCGCCCTCGCCACGTGCTCGGACGAGGACTCCACCGCCGAGGTCCACGGCATCGACCCCGTCACCGGCGCGAAGGCCTGGGCCTACCGGCTCCCCGCCAAGTTCAAGGTCACCAGCATCTACTCGGTGAACCCGACCGTCCTCGACATCGGCAACGAGGCGGCGAAGCAGCGCTCCATCGTGGTCCTGGGACCCGACGGGAAGCAGACCGCCACCCTCGCGGGCGAGGGCAGCTTCGCCGTCGGCTGCGGCGACACCGGCCTCTTCCGGTCCCTGGTGACCTGCCCCTCGGCCGTCGTCGACGCGAACACGCTCTACCTGCCCACCGCGGCGGGCACCGGCAAGGCCAACGAGATCGTCGCCTTCGACCTGGCCACCGGCAAGGACAAGTGGCGTGTCCCGGCCGGGGGCAAGCGCACCCTCACCCCGCTCAAGGCCGTGGACGGCCGGCTCATCGCCTACCGCAAGGCCGAGGAGGAGCAGGGCGGCGAGGTCCTCTCCATCCCGGCCGCCGGCGGCACGCCCACCGCGCTGCTGCGCCACCCCTCGGGCCCCGCCGCCCCGATCGAGAGGACCTTCCACGTCCCGAAGCTGGACTACGTGGACGGACGCTTCTTCATCTCCTCCACCCATCTGCGCGCCCAAGGCCAGGACGAAAAGCTCCTGATGGTCTTCGGCAAGTGAGAACGCGCCGGTCCGGCAGCGGGGCCCGGAGAACTCCTTCCGGGCCCCGAGGATTTGGCCGCGCACCGAGGCGAGACGGCCGAGGAGGCCTGGGTTCCGCCGGTCTTCGGGGG
>NZ_JBSGZP010000551.1:0-5112 GCF_053611065.1 Streptomyces sp. NPDC054840 | reverse complement strand
CGGGGGGGGTCGGTTCGTGCCCTTCGTCGGGCGATCCGGACGGACGCCCCACGGGACCGGGAAGGCCGATCCTGCCGAGAGGTACCTTCCGTCGGCTGCCTGCCGAGCCCCTGCTCAGCGCCGCGGTGGACGGCGGATGCGTCAGCCGGTGGCGGCCTTGCGGGCCGCCTGGCAGGCCGTGCGGCCGGTGAGGGCACAGAGGCCTCGGACAGCCGCCTCGGACGTCCTGTGGGGGACGTCCCGGAGCTCAGAGGCGGTGGGCCGCGCCCACCGGGCTGGCGCCGCGGGTGTCCAGGAGCAGCTGGGCCTTCACGGCGAGGCCCTGCAGGTCGTAGGTGCGGTGGTGCTGGAGCAGGATGGTCAGGTCCGCGTTGGCGGCGGCCTCGTACAGTGACTCGGCCCGGGGGACCGGCCGGTCCCTGACCCGCCAGCCCGTGATGTACGGGTCGTGGTAACTGATCAGCGCGCCCAGGTCGATCAGGCGGCTGGCGATCTCGCGGGCCGGGGAGCCCTCCTGGTCGGCCAGGTCGGGCTTGTAGGTGACGCCGAGGAGCAGGACGCGGGCCCCGCGGGCGGATTTGCCGTGCTCGTTCAGCAGGGTGGCCGAGCGCTGGATGACGTACTGCGGCATCCGGTTGTTGATCTCCTGCGCCAGTCCGATCATGCGCAGGGGGTGGCCGGGGGTGCGGGTGGTGTGGGGCAGGTAGTTCGGGTCGAGCGGGACGCCGTGGCCGCCGACGCCGGGTCCGGGGCGGAAGGCCTGGAAGCCGTACGGCTTGGTCTCGGCGCAGCGGATGACGTCCCACAGGTCGACGCCGAGGTCGTGGCAGAGCACCGCCATCTCGTTCATGAGGGCGATGTTGACGTGCCGGTAGTTCGTTTCGAGGAGCTGTACGGTCTCGGCCTCGCGCAGGCCGCGGGCCCGGACCACCTTCTCGGTCAGGCGGGCGTAGAAGGCGTGCGCGGACTCCGTGCACGCCGGAGTGAGGCCGCCGATCACCTTGGGGGTGTTGGAGATGCCATGGGTGCGGTTGCCCGGGTCGAGGCGGCTGGGGGAGTAGGCCAGATGGAAGTCCCGGCCCGCCCGCAGCCCGGAGCCGGTTTCGAGGATCGGGCGGAGGTAGTCCTCGGTGACGCCCGGGTGGGCGGCGGATTCGAGGATCACGGTGGTGTGGGGGCGCAGCCGGGCGGCGAGCGCGCGGCCGGCCTCGCCGACGGCGGAGAGGTCCAGCGCGCGGTCCGCTCCGAGCTGGGTGGGGGCACAGATGACGGCCGTGCGGACCCGGCCGAGCTCGGCGGGGTTGGTGGTGACCCGGAAGCCGGCCGCCGACATGCGGCGGATCTCGGCGGCGGTGAGGGTGGAGTCCGTGACCGGACCGCTGTCGTAGCCGACCGTCTCGATTCCGGCGGCAACGGCCGCCTGGGCGAGTGGGAGGCCGAGATGGCCGAGTCCGATGACGGCGAGATCTGCGGGCATGGGGGTGCCGTCCCTTCCCTGACATGAGGGGGCTGCCGCGCAAGTTCTCCGGGGACAGGGGAGCTGGCGCAATGTCAGACTAGGCGTATATATGACAGATATGTCGCATTCTGGAGTGAAGGCCACCGTTGTGTTGTCCACAGGCGGTGGCTGATGTGGGTGCGGGCGGTCAGAATCGTGGAACGGGGCATGTGAGCGGGATCTCATCCGCACCCAACGGGAGGCAGCCGTGAGGACAGCGACACTGGGGCCGGTGCAGCGGGCCGAGGCCCTCGGCCTGATGGCCGAGCGGGAACTGGACGTGCTGGTGGTGGGCGCGGGCGTGGTGGGCGCCGGCACCGCGCTCGACGCCGTGACGCGCGGTTTGTCGACCGGCCTGGTGGAGGCGCGGGACTGGGCCTCGGGCACCTCCAGCCGCTCCAGCAAGCTGATCCACGGCGGCCTGCGGTACCTGGAGATGCTCGACTTCGCTCTCGTGCGCGAGGCGCTGAAGGAGCGCGGCCTGCTCCTGGAACGCCTCGCCCCCCACCTGGTGAAGCCCGTGCCCTTCCTGTACCCGTTGCAGCACAAGGGCTGGGAGCGGCTCTACGCCGGCTCGGGCGTCGCGCTGTACGACGCGATGTCGGTCTCCAGCGGCCACGGGCGCGGCCTGCCCGTGCACCGGCACCTGTCGCGGGGGCGCGCGCTGCGGGTGGCACCGGCGCTCCGCAAGGACGCGCTGGTGGGGGCCCTGCAGTACTACGACGCCCAGATGGACGACGCGCGCTACGTCGCGACGCTCGTGCGGACGGCCGCCGCGTACGGGGCGCACTGCGCCAATCGGGCGAGGGTCATCGGCTTCCTGCGTGAGGGCGAACGGGTGGTCGGCGCGCGGGTGCGTGACGTGGAGGGCGGAGGTGAGTACGAGATCCGCGCGAAGCAGGTCGTGAACGCGACGGGGGTGTGGACGGACGACACCCAGGCGCTGATCGGGGAGCGCGGCCAGTTCCACGTACGGGCCTCGAAGGGCATCCATCTGGTCGTACCGAAGGACCGGATCCATTCGAGCACCGGGCTGATCCTGCGGACCGAGAAGTCGGTGCTGTTCGTCATCCCCTGGGGCCGGCACTGGATCGTGGGGACCACGGACACCGACTGGGACCTGGACAAGGCGCACCCGGCGGCGTCGAGCGCGGACATCGACTACCTGCTGGAGCACGTGAACTCGGTGCTGGCCGTGCCGCTGACGCGCGACGACGTCCAGGGGGTGTACGCGGGCCTGCGGCCGCTGCTGGCGGGGGAGTCGGACGCGACGAGCAAGCTGTCGCGCGAGCACACGGTGGCGCATCCGGTGCCGGGGCTGGTGGTGGTCGCCGGCGGCAAGTACACGACGTACCGGGTCATGGCGAAGGACGCGGTCGACGAGGCCGTGCACGGCCTGGACCAGCGGGTGGCCGAATGCGTGACGGAGGACGTGCCGCTGGTGGGGGCGGAGGGATACCGGGCCCTGTGGAACGGGCGGGCACGGATCGCGGCACGGACGGGGCTTCATGTGGTGCGGGTGGAACACCTGTTGAACCGCTTCGGGTCGCTGACGGAGGAACTGCTGGACCTCATGGCCGCCGACCCGGGACTGCGGGAACCGGTGACCGGGGCGGACGATTACCTGCGGGCGGAAATCGTGTACGCGGCCTCGCACGAGGGGGCCCGGCACCTGGACGACGTACTGACGCGGCGGACCCGGATCTCGATCGAGACCTTCGACCGGGGGACGCGGTCGGCGCGGGAATGCGCGGAGTTGATGGCGCCGGTGCTGGGGTGGGACAAGCAGCAGATCGAGAAGGAAGTGGAGCACTACGAGAAGCGGGTCCAGGCGGAGCGTGAATCGCAGCGCCAGCCGGACGACCAGGCGGCGGACGCGGCGCGGCTGGGGGCGCCGGACATCGTTCCGTTGTAACTCCGGGACACGGAGGGGGGAACCGCAGACCCGGGGCGCCCGTCCGTTGCGGAGTGAGGAAGAATGAGGGTTCTGCCGGGGCGGGTTATCGCGAGCCCCGGCCGCCGGGTCGCTCAGCCGCTGGGGCAGGCGGAGCAGCGGCACGATCGCAGAGGGGACGCATGTCGAAGCCGGAGCACACCGAGTCGCCTGCGGCGAAGCCCAGCAGTGCGGAGTCTGCGGCTGGTGCCGTGCCTTCGGACGCGTCTGACGGTTCGCCTGCCGGGTCGCCTGCGGCGAAGCCCGAGGGGGCGAGGCCTGCGGTCGACGCCGCGTCGGTGGCGAAGCCCGAGGATGCGAAGCCGGCGGCTGCCGGACCGGGGCCGAGCAAGAACGTGTCCGCACCCGGGGCGAAGCCGGTGGCTGACGCTGTGCCTGACGGTTCGCCTGACGGGTCGCCTGCGGCGAAGCCCGAGGGCGGGAAGCCCGGGGCCGCCGGACCGGGGCCGAGCAAGAACGTGCCCGCACCCGGGGCGAAGCCGCTGGCTGACGGTTCGCCTGACGGGTCGCCTGCGAAGCCTGCAGCCGCCGAGCCGGGGCCGAGCAAGAACGTGCCCGCACCCGGGGCGAAGCCGGTGGTGAAGCCCGAGGGTTCGAAGCCGGCGGCTGCCAAGGCGGGGCCGCGCAGGGACGTGACCGCGCCCAAGGCGGGGGGTGAGGTGGTCAATCCCGTCGTCGAGAAGGCCGATGCCATGGCCGCCGCCGTCAAGGCCGCCGCGGCCGAGGCCGCCAAGGGCGGGCAGGACGAGGGACGGCTGCTGGCGGGGCGGTACCGGCTGGGGGCCGTGCTCGGCAAGGGCGGCATGGGGACCGTCTGGCGGGCCCAGGACGAGACCCTGGGCCGGACCGTCGCCGTCAAGGAGCTCCGCTTCAGCACCGGGGTCGACGAGGACGAGAAGCGACGCCTCATCACCCGCACCCTCCGCGAGGCCAAGGCCATCGCCCGCATCCGCAGCGGCGGCGCGGTCACCGTCTACGACGTCGTCGACGAGGACGGCCGGCCGTGGATCGTCATGGAGCTCATCGAGGGCCTCTCGCTCGCCGAGTTCATACGCGAGAACGGCCCCCTCACCCCGCACCGCGCCGCCGAGGTCGGCCTCGCGGTGCTCGACGTGCTGCGCGCCGCGCACGGCCAGGGCATCCTGCACCGCGACGTGAAGCCGTCGAACGTGCTCATCGCCGGCAACGGCCGAGTCGTCCTCACCGACTTCGGCATCGCCCAGGTCGAGGGCGACCCCTCCGTCACCTCCACCGGCATGCTCGTCGGCGCGCCCTCCTACATCTCCCCCGAGCGCGCCCGCGGCCACAAGCCCGGCCCGCCCGCCGACATGTGGTCGCTCGGCGGCCTGCTGTACGCCTCCGTCGAGGGAGTGCCCCCGTACGACAAGGGGTCCGCGCTCGCCACCCTCACCGCGGTGATGACCGAGCCGGTGGACCCGCCGAAGAACGCCGGCCCGCTGACCGAGGTCATCTACGGCCTGCTCGCCAAGGACCCGGCCCACCGGCTCGACGACGCCCGCACCCGGGCGATGCTGGGCGCGGTCCTCGCGGCGCCCGAGCCCGCGCCGGCCCCCGTAGCGGCTCCGGCGGCCGAGGAGACCCGGCAGATTTCGCTGGCCGACGCCAAGGAGGCCGTGGAAAAGGCCGCCGCGGACAAGGC
>NZ_JBSGZP010000550.1:0-5127 GCF_053611065.1 Streptomyces sp. NPDC054840 | reverse complement strand
CCCTCCGGTGGCATCGCCGAAGACGGCCCGGAGGGCGCCGTCGTCAGGGCGCCGACGGCGCCGAGGCCGAGCCCGCGCGCCCGCCCGTCGGCGTTCTCCACCTGGACGCTCCGGTCCTCGGCGTACGGCCGGAACCGCCCCGGCCGTACGAAGGCGGGGTCGTGGAGGACGCCCCACTCCCCCTCGCGGCCACGCCCCTCGCTCCACTCCCCCCTTGCGCCGGATCACGACGATCCGGCGCTCCCCGGCGGAGAGCCGCGCGGGCTCGGGCGGAGCCTCGTCGGCGTCGAGGAGCAGCTCCCCGGTGAGGGGCTCGCCGTCGAGCCGGCGGGAGTCCTCGGGGGTGGCGGTCAGCACCGCACCGGCCTCGGCGGCGCGCCAGTGTCCCGGAACGGCCGGAATTCGACCTTCCGGGTAGTCGGCGAGCCGGCGGGTTCCGGTCAGGGCGAGGAGGCCGTAGGGCGCGGACACGGCCGCCACCCTGCGGTCGTGCGCTTCCCGCCACGCGGCGTCCGGGTCGTCTGCGTCGTCGCTCATCCCGCTCACCCCTTCCACACGGGTCCGGACGGGAATCCCCGCGTACGCCGTCCGGGCCTGTGGAATCTGAAAGGGCCTCAGCAGCCGTCACAAGGACAGCAGCAGCAGTCGCCGCATCCGCAGTTGCTGCAGCAGTCGCAGCCTTCGCAGCAGTCACCGGCGTCGCACAGCGGTTCGCGCCGCTCCCGCGACCACGGGCCCTCGTACTCGGTGCAGCACATCTGGCAGGTGCAGAACAGTCCGAGGGCCACCGCGCAGCCCGCGAGCAGACCGCGGCGCGGCCGCCGCGGGGGCAGGCCCCCGCCACCGCCGCCCCCGCCGGGTCCCATGGGCGGCGTCATACCGGGACCGCCCGGAGTCTGGGGAGCGTTCGGTGCGTAAGGGCTCCCGCCGTACGGATTCCCGCCGTACGGATTCCCGCCGTACGGATTCGCTCCGTACGGGCTGGCCGGCGATGGTCCGCCCGCGTACGGGTTGCCGCCCTGTCCGGCGGAGGCCGTCGCCGTGTGGCCGCAGCCGCTGGTGCCGAAGGCCCGGTCCACCGAGGTGCGCAGCTCGTGCACGAGCAGCCGGTGGGCGAGCCCCGAGTCCGTGAATTCGACCTCGCGCAGCGCCAGCCTGATGCCGTGCAGGGCGTCTTCGCAGAGCCTGCGGGCCTCGGTGAGCGATGTCCCGGTGGCGGTGAGCGGGTTCCAGGCGCCCGCGACGGCGTCGGCGCCCTGGTCCTCCACCGCGTCCAGCAGGTGCGCGAGCCGGCCGAAGTACCGGCCCGCCTCCGCCAGCGCGGGGGCGTTGCCCGGCCGTCCGGCAAGCTGCGCGGTATGCGCGAAGGCGGCAGCCGTCGCGGTTTCCGTCGGCTCGGTCACCACGAGTACGGGGGTGCCGAGGCCCGCGAGCGTCTCGATGCCGGCCTGCCGGTCCACGGCGTCGACGAGCACGGCGGTGTCGAAGCCGAGCGAGGCTCCGGTGCGGGCTCCGGCCCGGTCCCAGCCGCGGGCCACCTTGCGCGCGGCGGCGGCGATGGGGGCGCGGGCCAACAGCCCGTCCCGGTCGGCCACGTGGTCGCGCACCTTCGCGGAGGCGAGCACGAGCGAGACGGCGGCGGCGAGCCGCGCGCCCTCGCCCTGGGCCACGGAGGCGGTGCGCATGCCGCGCAGCGGGCACGGGCCCGCGGTGCGCCGGGCCTCGGGCGCGGTGCCCGACTGAGCCTCCGTCAGAACGGAGACGAGCAGCCCGTCATAGTTCGTGACGATCCGGGCGAACTGTCCGTGATCTCCCCGAAGTGCCAGGCAGAGCCCGCACAGATGGGCCATCCACTCCGCCTTGAACCGCTCTCCCAACCGGTGCGTGCAAGGTCTCACTATGCCGAACAAGCTGCTTCCCCCGTGCCGTCGTACGCGTGCTTGCCGGGCATCGTATCGACCCGCGCGTTTCACCCGTACGTCCGCGTCGCTCACCCGTACGGCGGTGGCGGTCGTATTTTCACTCAGTCAGCAGCGGTAGCCATCAGGATCCTTGACCGTGCAACGGATGTTCTGCACCAGTACCGTCACGAAACCCCTGCGCGGCGACTATCCACTTGGCGCGTTGTCAGCATCATGGACGAGCATAGGGGCAGCGGAGAGAAGACAGACTGACCGCGGTGAAAGGAGGCAGTCCATGGGTTCGGTGCGCAAGGCGAGTGCCTGGCTGGGTCTCGTGGAGGACAGCGACGACGAGCGCTACTACGACGACGACTACGCGGAGGCCGCCCAGGGTTCGGTGGCCGGCCCCGGCGAGCAGTGGGTCACCGACCCCCGGGTCCGGGTGGCCTCCGAGTCGGCCGTGGAGCACGGCCGTCGCATCGCGACGGTCACCCCGGACGGTTTCCGTGACGCGCGGGGCATCGGCGAGCTGTTCCGCGACGGGGTCCCTGTGATCGTCAACCTGTCGTCGATGGACCCCGGCGACGCGAAGCGCGTCGTCGACTTCGCGGCCGGACTGACCTTCGGGCTGCGGGGTTCGATCGAGCGGGTGGCGACCAGGGTCTTCCTCCTGACCCCGGCCGACACCCAGATCGTCAGCGGCGAAGCGGGCGGCCGCTCCCGCGACTTCTTCAACCAGAGCTGAGCAGGGCTCTCACCGGAAAGCGTCCAGGCCGGTGAGCGCCTTGCCCAGCACCAGCTGGTGCATCTCGACCGTGCCCTCGTAGGTGAGGACCGATTCGAGGTTGGTGGCGTGCCGCATGACGGGGTATTCGAGGGAGATTCCGTTGGCGCCGAGGATGGTCCGCGCGGTGCGGCAGATCTCGATGGCCTCGCGGACGTTGTTGAGCTTGCCGAAGCTGATCTGCTCCGGCCGCAGGGTGCCCGCGTCCATCCGCCGCCCCAGGTGGTGGGCGAGCAGGATGCCCTTGTGGAGTTCCAGGGCCATGTCCGCCAGTTTGGCCTGGGTGAGCTGGAAACCGCCGATCGGCTTCCCGAACTGCTCCCGCGTCCTCGCGTAGTCGAGCGCGGACTCGAAACTGGCCCGCGCCGCGCCCATGGATCCCCAGATGATCCCGTACCGCGCGTGGCTGAGGCAGCCGAGCGGCCCCTTGAGCCCGGTGACCAGCGGCAGCACCGCGTCGGCGGGCAGCCGTACGTCGTCCATCACCAGCTCGCTCGTCACGCTGGCGCGCAGTGACCACTTGTGCTTGATCTCCGGCGCGGAGAACCCGGAGGTGTCGGTGGGCACCGCGAAACCGCGGATCCCCTCGTCGGTCTGGGCCCACACCACGGCGACCGCCGCGACGGAACCGTTGGTGATCCACATCTTGCGGCCGTTCAGCACCCAGTCGGTGCCGTCGCGCTTGGCGTAGGTCCGCATCGCCGCGGGGTCCGATCCCACATCCGGCTCGGTCAGCCCGAAGCAGCCGATCAGCTCGCCGGCGGCCATGCCCGGCAGCCAGCGTTGCTTCTGCTCCTCGGAGCCGTACTTCCAGATCGCGTACATGGCGAGCGAGCCCTGCACCGACACGAGCGAGCGGATCCCGGAGTCGGCGGCCTCCAGCTCCAGGCAGGCGAGCCCGTACTGCACGGCGCTGGCGCCGGCGCATCCGTAGCCCTGGAGGGACATGCCGAGCGCCCCGATGCCGCCGAGCTCCCGGGCCAGCTCGCGGATCGCGGGCAACTCGCCGCTCTCGTACCACTGGGCGATGTTCGGCAGCACCCGGTCGGCGGCCCAGGCACGGACGGTGTCCCGGACGGCGAGGTCCTCGGGCCCGAGGAGCTCGTCGAGCCCGAGCGGATCATGGGGCAGGAACGCGGACACTGGGCCTCCCGGCGGCCTGAGACAGAACCTGGTGCTGTGACAGCGCACGTTGTGCGCTCGCCCGAAGCTATGCGCCACGGCCGGGCAAATCCAGCCCCACCCTTCCAGCCCGCCGCACCGTTGCGGCCCCGCCCAGGTGTGGGGCGCGGGGTCCGGGCCGAGCCGCGGCCACGGCGCCGCACCCGCGGGCCGGCCGGACGGTCAGCCCGCCTGCTCGACCGGGGTCGGCCGTGACTCACTCTTCGCCTGCGCGGGCAGCCGCACGACGGCCGGCTCCGCGTCCTCGCCCACGGCCGCCCCGCACTCCATCGCCCGCGGCAACTTCAGCGCCATCACCGCCCCCGCCACCAACAATCCCGCACTCACCAGCAACGTCATGTGCAGACCGTGCACGAACGACTGCCGCGCCGCCGCGTACAGCGACGCCCCCGCCGGCCCCCCGAGGTGCGCGGCGATCTGGTACGCCTCGCCCAGAGAATTCGCCGCGCCCGCCGAATCCGCCGCCGACACCCCCGGTACGCGCACGAGCCCCGGCCGGTACGCCGCGTTCATCACGCTGCCCAGCAGCGCGATGCCCATGCCCGCGCCCAGCTGGTACGAGGTCTCGCCGATCGAGGCCGCACCGCCCGCGGTGGCCGCCGGGGCCTCGCTCAGCATCGACTCGTACGCGGCGAACAGCGTGGTCTGCAGCCCGAAGCCGAGCAGGATGAAGCCGATGGTCAGCAGCAGCGGCCGGTCCTGCTGACCCATGAGCGTCAGCAGCAGCACGGCGAAGGCGGTCAGGACGAAGCCGACCGACACCATCGTGCGCGGCCCGACCCGGCCCAGGGTGTACGAGCCGGTGGCGCCCGCGGCCATGGCCGCGAAGGTCAGCGGCAGCAGCCGCAGACCGGTCTCCAGCGGACTGAGGTGCAGTACCAGCTGCAGATACTGGACGGCGATCAGTTCGAGGCCGACCAGGGCCAGCATGGCCAGGACGATGCACGCGACCGACGTGGAGAAGGCGGGCCGCGAGAACATCCGCATGTCGATCAGCGGGTGCTCGCGCCGCTTCTGCCGCCGTACGAACAGCACCAGCAGCACCACACCGACGAGCAGCGGGACCAGCGCCTCCACGTCGAGGAGCCGGCGTTCGGCGCCCAGCCGCTTGACCCCGAGCACCGCGCCGAGCACACCGGCGGCGGCCATCAGCGCGCCGAGCACGTCCCAGGGCCCGTCGGCGGAGCCGCGCGATTCCGGCAGCAGCCAACGGCCGAGCGGCAGGATCAGTGCCATCAGCGGGATGTTGATGAGGAAGAC
>NZ_JBSGZP010000549.1:0-5130 GCF_053611065.1 Streptomyces sp. NPDC054840 | reverse complement strand
GCCGTGACGCGCGCCGACTGGCTGCTGGCCCCTGCCGAACGGGGCAATCCCGCGACACGCCTGGACCGGCGCCGCCCGGACGGCGAGGCCTGGTCCCGGGGCAACCAGGCACGGCCGCTGGTCCACGGCGCCACGTACTTCGCGGAGCTCCTGGCGGCTGTCCGCGCGATGGGTCCGGGCGATCTGCTCCTGTTCACCGACTGGCGCGGCGATCCCGATGAACGGCTCGACGGCCCCGGCACCGAGATCGGCGGCGTCCTGTGCCGGGCGGCCGAACGGGGCGTCATCGTCAAGGGCCTGCTGTGGCGATCCCACTTGGACAGCCTTCACTTCAGCGAAGAGGAGAACCTCCACTTCGGCAAGGAGCTCGCGGAGGCCGGAGCCGAGTGCCTGTTGGACATGAGGGTGCGGCCGGGCGGCTCCCACCACCAGAAACTGGTGGTGCTGCGCCACCGCGGCCGTCCGGAGCTGGACGTCGCCTACGTCGGCGGGATCGACCTCTGTCACAACCGCAACGACGACGCGACGCATGCCGGCGACCGGCAGTCGCTGCCCCTCGCCCCCGCCTACGGGCCGCACCCGCCGTGGCACGACGTCCAGCTCGCCCTGCGCGGCCCGGTCGTGGGAGACATCGAGGCCGTCTTCCGCGAACGGTGGGAGGATCCGGCCCCGCTCAGCCGGAGCCCGCTCTCCCGGCTGCGGGAGCGCATGCACCGCGAGGACATCAGCGCCGACCCGCTGCCGCGGCAGACCCCCGACCCGGCGCCGTGCGGTACGCACACCGTCCAACTGCTGCGGACCTATCCGAACCGGCTGCTGTGGGGCTACCCCTTCGCCCCCGACGGCGAGCGCAGCATCGCGCGGGGCTACAGCAAGGCGCTGGGGCGGGCCCGGGCGCTGATCTACCTGGAGGACCAGTACCTGTGGTCACCCCGGGTGGTGGACTGCTTCGCCCGGGCGCTGCGCAGGCATCCGCGGCTGCGGCTGATCGCAGTCGTTCCCACGGTCCCGGAGCAGACCGGTCCGCTCACGCTGCCCATGAACCTGATCGGGCGGATCAAGGCTCTGGACGAGCTGCGCGCGGCCGGCGGTGACCGGGTCGCGGTGTACGGGCTGGAGAACCGGGCCGGAACCCCCGTCTACGTCCACGCCAAGGCGTGCGTGATCGACGACGTATGGGCCTCCATCGGCTCGGACAACATCAACCTCCGTTCCTGGACCCACGATTCCGAACTCAGCTGCGTCGTCCACGACGAGCGCACCGACCCGCGGCCGCCGACCGACCCGGGGGGTCTCGGGGACGGTGCGCGGGCTTTCGCCCGGGAGCTGCGCCTGGAACTCATGGCCGAGCACACCGAAGCCGCGGCGACGGAGGCACTGTGCGACCCTGTCTCCGCTTTCGATCTCTTCGCGGAGAGCGCCGCCGCACTCGACGCCTGGCATGAGGGCGGCCGCAGCGGCCCGCGCCCGCCGGGCCGGCTGCGCCGGTACGCCCCGCCGGAGCTCGGGGCGGCGCGGCGGGTGCTCGCCATCCCGTTGCACCGGGTGCTGGTCGACCCCGACGCCCGCCCGTGGGGGATGAGGCTCCGCCGGAGGTTCTGAGGCCCGTTCTGCTGGCAAACCATTGAAAAAACGTACAAATTGATGTCACATAGTGCCCGTTCCCGGCACGGTGGGTACCGCTTAAGTGGCCAAAATGGCGGCGGGTTAGCATATGAGCACCGCCTAGCTCGAAAGATAATCCTGTGACTGTCAATGAGGACTCGTTCACCAGCTGGAAGAACCGCGAGGAGATCGCGGAGTCGATGATCCCGATCATCGGGAAGCTGCACCGGGAGCGGGACGTCACGATCCTGCTCCACAGCCGCTCCTTGGTGAACAAGTCGGTGGTCAGCATCCTCAAGACCCACCGATTCGCCCGCCAGATCGCCGGTGAGGAGCTCTCGGTCACCGAGACGCTGCCGTTCCTGCAGGTTCTGACCACGCTCGATCTCGGCCCGTCCCAGATCGACATCGGCATGCTCGCCGCGGAGTACAAGAGCGACGACCGCGGTCTTTCGGTGGCCGAGTTCACCGCAGAGGCCGTCGCCGGTGCCACCGGCGCGAACAAGCTCGAGCGCGGCGACGGCCGCGACGTCGTCCTGTACGGCTTCGGCCGCATCGGCCGCCTCGTCGCCCGCCTGCTGATCGAGAAGGCCGGCTCCGGCAACGGCCTGCGCCTGCGCGCCATCGTCGTCCGCCAGGGCGGCGACCAGGACATCGTCAAGCGCGCCTCGCTGCTGCGCCGCGACTCGATCCACGGCCAGTTCCAGGGCACGATCACCGTCGACGAGGCGACCAGCACGATCATCGCCAACGGCAACGCCATCAAGGTGATCTACGCGAACGACCCGTCCGAGGTGGACTACACCGAGCACGGCATCAAGGACGCCATCCTCATCGACAACACGGGCAAGTGGCGCGACCGCGAGGGTCTGTCCAAGCACCTGCGCCCCGGCATCGACAAGGTCGTGCTGACCGCCCCGGGCAAGGGCGACGTCCCGAACATCGTCCACGGCGTCAACCACGACACCATCAAGCCGGACGAGCAGATCCTGTCCTGCGCCTCCTGCACCACCAACGCGATCGTCCCGCCGCTCAAGGCCATGGACGACGAGTACGGTGTCCTGCGCGGTCACGTGGAGACCGTCCACTCGTTCACGAACGACCAGAACCTGCTGGACAACTACCACAAGGCCGACCGTCGTGGCCGCTCCGCGCCGCTCAACATGGTCATCACCGAGACCGGTGCCGCCTCGGCCGTCGCCAAGGCGCTGCCCGACCTGAAGGCGCCGATCACCGGCAGCTCGATCCGCGTCCCCGTCCCGGACGTCTCGATCGCCATCCTGAGCCTGCGCCTGGGCCGTGAGACCACCCGCGACGAGGTCCTCGACTACCTCCGCGACGTCTCGCTGCACTCGCCGCTCAAGCGCCAGATCGACTTCACCACGGCTCCCGACGCGGTCTCCATGGACTTCGTCGGTTCGCGCCACTCCTCGATCGTCGACGCGGGCGCCACCAAGGTGGACGGCGACAACGCCATCCTCTACCTCTGGTACGACAACGAGTTCGGCTACTCCTGCCAGGTCATCCGTGTGGTCCAGCACGTGTCCGGCGTCGAGTACCCGACCTACCCGGTTCCGGCGGTCTGATCCGTCAGAGCGCTCGCCGTCCGACCGGCTGCTTCGACAGGCGGGGTGATGAGGGGAGGGCGACCGATGCCGACGGGCATCGGTCGTCCCGCCCGCCGTCCCCCGCCTGTCGTGCGTCCCGCCCCCGTCCGCGGAGCGCCACGAGATGGCGGGCCAGCGCGATCCCGGCCAGCACGGCCACGAGCACGCACACGCCCGGCCACCCGGCCCCGCCGTAGATCCGTACACCGAGCCAGGACCCGCCGCTGCCGCCGAGGTACGCGCAGGTCATGTAGGCGGTGTTGAGCCGGCTGCGGGCATCGGGGCGCAGGGCGTACACCCGGGCCTGGTTGGCGAGCATGCCGGACTGCATCGAGACGTCGAGCAGCAGCGTCCCGGCCGCCAGCGCGGCCGGACCCGCCGGCCCACCGCCGGCCCCCGCGGCGAGGACCGCGGCCGAGAGAAGGACCCCCAGCAGGCAGCCGAGGCTCACCCGGTCCGGTCCCACCCGGTCCACCAGACGCCCGGCGTACGGGGTACGGGGTGCACAGCATCGTCACCGCGCCCACCAGGGCGAGCATCCCCACCGCGTGGCGCCCAGGCCGTACGCCGGGCCGGTGAGCAGCAGCGCCAGGCAGGTCCAGACCGCCGAGAAGGCGCCGAAGACCGTCGCCTGGTAGAGGCGCCTCACGCGCGGGCCCGCGCGGGCCGCCGCAGCAGCAGGTAGCCGGCCGCGGCCACGACCAGTACGGCCATGCAGGCGATGAACACGAGCCCGGCACCCTCCAGACCGATCGGGCCCACCAGCAGCCCCACCCCGATCACCGGCAGCGAGATGCCGGTGTAGGCGACCACGAACAACATCGAGATCACTGCCGCCCTGCGGTCCGGTGGCGAGGCCGCGGCCACCCCGGCCAGCGCCCCCCGGAACGCCAGCCCCTGCCCGACCCCGCCGACGACGGCGCTCGCGACCACCAGCGCGAGCAGGTCCCACCACAGCGCGCCCGCGAGCAGCGCCAGCCCGGCGAGCAGCCCCGCACAGCCCAGCGGCAGCGACCGGCCCACCCCGACCCGGCCGACCGCCAGTTGCCCGGCGGTCGAGGCGAAGAAGGCCAGCGCGACGATCAGTCCGCTCACCGCGTGGTTGCGCACGTCCAGGGACTCGGAGAGGAAGGCGGGGCTGACCGAGGTGAACACCCCGAACAGCGCGAAGCCGGCGAAGGAGGCGATCGCCGCGGGCGCGAACACCGACCGCACCTGCGGGGGCAGGCCGGGCCGCTGCGCTCGTACGGCGCTCAGCGGCTGCCGGTCCCGCACGGTCTCGGGGAGCCGCGCCAGGACGACGGCCGAGACGGCCACCAGTGCGAGGTGCACGACGAACGGCAGGTACAGCGGCCAGGGGGCGTACTCTGCGAGCACTCCGGCGAGCAGCGGGCCGCAGCCCAGCCCGCCCATATTGGCGGCCGTCGCCACGAACGTGGCCCGCGAGGCGCCGCCGCTCGGGGCCAGTTCGATCACGTAGGCCGTGGCGGCCCCGGTGAACAGGCCGGCGGACAGTCCCGACATCAGCCGGCCCGCGTACAGCCAGCCCGTGCCGGTGGCGCACAGGAAGCAGACGGCGCTGGCCGCCGAGAAGGCCAGGCCGGCCAGCAGCACGGGACGCCGGCCGACGGTGTCCGAGGCGTTGCCCGCCAGCAGCAGTACGCCGATCACCCCGAAGGCGTACACGGCGTACACGACGGTCACCATCAGCTCGGAGAACCCGAACTTCTCCTGGTAGAGCCCGTACAGGGGGGTGGGCAGCGTGGTGCCCGCCATGCACACGGCGAACACCGCCCCGCCGAGCAAGCACTGGCGCCACCGCCGGCGATCACCGTCCATGCCGCCGACGGTAACCCGGTCGCCGCGGCCCGGCGCGGCGGCGGGGCCCGCCGGTCAGGGGCGGCCCGCGTGGAGTTCC
>NZ_JBSGZP010000548.1:0-5136 GCF_053611065.1 Streptomyces sp. NPDC054840 | reverse complement strand
ACCGTACGCACGCACGCACGGCAAACGCCTCAGGGCGGCATCCGGAAGTCCGGGTGCCGCCCTGAGGCGCATGGGGGCTGGGATGCGTCAGGGCCTAGTAGGCGCTGTTGACGTTGTCCATGGAGCCGTAGCGGTCGGCCGCGTAGTTGCAGGCGGCCACGATGTTGGCGACCGGGTCGTACTGGTCGAACTTGGTGCCCTTGACGTGGTACGCCTTGAAGGTCGGGAGGATGACCTGGAGCAGACCCTTGCTGGGGATGCCGTTCTGGGCGTTGATGTCCCAGTTGTTGATCGCCATCGGGTTACCGCTGGACTCGCGCATGATGTTCTTGTGGATGCCGGCGTAGGTGCCCGGAATGCCCTCCTTCTTCATGATGAAGAGGGCTTCCTTGATCCAGCCGTCGAGGTTGTTCGCGAAGACCGGGGTCCGGGCGGCGGAGCGGCTGGCGGCAGCCTTCTGCTCGCGGGCCTTCTTCGCGGCGGCCGCGGCCTTGGCCTTGGCCTTGGCGTCGGCGTCGGCCTTGATCTTGGCCGCGGCCTTGGCGTTCGCGTCGGCGATGACCTGCTGTGCGGAGAGGCGGCCCTGCAGCGTCTTCGTCTGCGCGCCGTTGACGGCCTGGGTCCAGGCGACGGGGGCGGCGTTGACCGTCTCGGCCTCGGCCTGGGCGGCCGGTACGAGGGAGAAGGCGACGGCGGCGGCGCTCAGCGTGGCGACGCCGGCGATGGACAGCTTGTGTGCCTTCGTCAGACGACTGTGACCGGGGGTGCGGGAAGCAGACATGGCGGGGCAACCTCTTCGAATAGCGGGAGTCGCAGGAAGGCGCTTTGTGGATCCGGGGATCCGCGGTGCTGTGCGACGGGAGCAATTCTTAGCGGCGGCAAAATGCTGTGGCAAAGGTGTGACGTACGATCCCGCTTAGTGGATCACGCACGGGCGCCGAGACCCGATTTCGGGCCTCGGCGCTACGTGGGACAGCACTGACGGGGTCTTTATCCCTCCACTAGGCAGCTTCGTAAGTGATGTGGGTCCTATGTGCGGGGTCACATCGGGCGCGTACCGGTTTTACCGAGAGTTGCTGCAGCAATGCATATGGTCACGGCTGTCATCCTTGAGTAGCAGATGGACGTCCCCGAATTCGTGCCAGAGGCAGAGCCGGGCCAGGGCCTCGGCATACCCGAGCCGTACGGCGGCCCGCCCCGCGACCGCCTCCAGCATCAGCAGATGGGACGCCTCGGGCTCGTGCAGCCCGGTCAGCAGCCCGTCCACCACCCGCACGCCCCGCTCGGGGGTGACCACCAGATCGGTCCACCCGGCGGCCGGGCGCACCCGCCCCCGCGCGTCCGTGGCCGACTCCAGGGCCCGTACCGCCGTGGTCCCCACCGCGATCACCCTCCCGCCGGCGGCCCGCGCGGCGTTCACCAGCCCCGCCGACGTGGCGGACACCTCGTACCGCTCCGGATAAGGCGGCTCGTACGACTCCTGCGAGGCCACGCCCGTGTGCAGGACCAGCGGGGCGAACCGCACCCCCCTGCTCACCAGCCGCGCCACCAGCTCCGCCGTGAAAGGCCGACCGGCGCTCGGCATCTCCGCCGAGCCTGACCCGTCGGCGGCCGGAACCGCGAACACCGTCTGATAGGCCGAGAGCGGCTGGTCCCGCTCCGTGTACCCGTACCGGATCGGCCGACCGTACGCCCGCAGCAGCGCCGGCACACCGTCCGGCGCGGGAGAGGGCCGCGCCCACCACAACCGGTCCGCGTCCGCCGCCAGCGGCTCCTCCAGCGCGAGGCGGTACCCACCCGGCAGCTCCAGCACCGCCCCGGCCGGTCCCCCGGCGCGCGGCCGCGTCGTCCCGTCGCCGACCGGGTCACGCAACTCCACCGCCCAGCGACCTTCCCCGGACCGGGCCCCGGGATGCCCCCTGTCGCCCCGGGTCGAGAAGTGCACCACCAGGTCCTCGCCGCCCAGCCGGGCGTCCACGGCGGCCGCCAGGGTGGCCGAGGTGTTCACCACCAGGACGTCCCCGGCCCGCAGCAGCCCCGGCAGCTCCCGGAAGGCGTGCAGCGACACCGGCTCGCCGCCCCGGGACACCAGCAGCCGCACGGCATCCCGCCCCAGCCCCGGCCCGCGCTGCTCGGCCGGAACCCGGGCCAGCAATTGTGGCGGTATGTCCGTTATATAGAGGCCCGCTCTCTGGAGGGACCGCAGCCCGCTCATCGCCCGGCCCCCGCTCCCGCCGCCAGGCCCACCCCCGCACCCGCCTCCGCCGCCAGCTCCCGCGCCGTGTACCGCCCGCTCGGCAGCGCCCGCTCCACCAGCCGCAACAGCGCCGGAGCCACCTCCTCGGGCGTCGGCAGCCCCGTCAGGTCCTCATCCGGCTCGGCCGCCGCCATCATCCGCGTCCGCATCGACCCCGGGTCGGCCCACCACACGCGCAGCCCCGGCTCCTCCACCGCCAGCACCCCCGAGATCAGGTCCCCCGCCGCCTTGGTCGCCCCGTACGCCCCCCACGTCGCGTACGCCACCACCGCCGCATCCGAGCTGATGTTCAGCACCGCCCCGGCCCGCGCCGCCCGCAACAGCGGCAGCCCCTCCTGGACCAGCCCCAGCGGCCCCGCCACATTGACCTCGAAGGCCTCCCGCAGCCCGTCCAGCGCCTGCTCCGCCAGCGGCACCAACGGCTCGGCCCCCAGCACCCCCGCGTTGTTCACCAGCAGGTCCAGCCCGCCCAGCTCCCGCGCCGCCGCCACCAGCGCCGCCCGGTGCGCCGCCGAGGACACGTCCCCGGCCACCGCCACCACCCGGGCCCCGGCCGCCCGCGCCGGCCCGGCCGCGGTCTCCTCCAGCGCCGCCGCACCCCGTGCGCTCAGCACCAGGTCCCAGCCCCGCGCCGCCAGCTCCCCGGCCAGCGCCCGGCCGAGCCCCCTGGACGCCCCCGTCACGATCGCCACCGACATGACAGCACCCTCGCCTTCCGTCCCGATCAGCAGATGCCCCCAACCTAGGAACGGCCCACCCCCCACCGCGTCGGCCACGAGCCCCACCCCCGCAGGTCCCTTCGACCTACGTCCACGGCCCGATCCCGCAGGTCACGGCCGCGGGTACGGTGAGCCCATGACCGGTAGCCCCCCGCACGGCGGGCCCCCCAGCGGCCTGGCCGCCGTGAGCACCGCACTGCTCGCGATGAGCCGCCGCCTGGAGGTCCGCGACGTCCTGCGCACGATCGTCGTCTCCGCCCGCGAACTCCTGGACGCCGAGTACGCGGCCCTGGGCGTCCCGGACGACCACGGCGGCTTCGCCCAGTTCGTCGTGGACGGCATCAGCCCCGAGCAGTGGCGCCGCATCGGCCCGCTGCCCCGCCAGCACGGCATCCTCGCCGCGATGCTCCACGAGGGCGGCCCCGAGCGCCTGGCCGACGTACGCGAGGACCCGCGCTTCGAGGGCTGGCCGTCCGCCCACCCGGAGATGTCCGACTTCCTCGGCATGCCCGTGCGCGACGGCGAGGAGACCCTCGGAGCCCTCTTCCTCGCGAACAAGCGCGGTGGGTCCCCGGGCGGACGCCAGGGCTTCACCGACGAGGACCAGGAACTCCTCTCCCTCCTCGCCCAGCACGCGGCCATCGCCCTGACCAACGCCCGCCTCTACGAACGCAGCCGCGAGCTCACCATCGCCGAGGAGCGCTCCCGGCTCGCCCACGAGCTGCACGACGCCGTCAGCCAGAAGCTCTTCTCCCTCCGCCTCACCGCGCAGGCCGCCGCCGCCCTCGTCGACCGCGACCCGGCCCGGGCCAAGGACGAGCTCCAGCAGGTGGCCACCCTGGCCGCGGAGGCCGCCGACGAGCTGCGCGCCGCCGTGACCGAGTTGCGCCCGGCCGCCCTGGACGAGGACGGCCTGGTCGCCACCCTCCGTACGCACGTCCACGTACTCGACCGCGCTCACACCGCGCACGTCACCTTCACCTGCGAGGGCGTACGGGCCCTGCCCGCGCCCCAGGAGGAAGCGCTGCTCCGCGTCGCCCAGGAGGCTCTGCACAACGCCCTGCGCCACTCGGCCGGCGACCGCGTCGAGGTCACCCTGGGTCGGACGCCCGCCGGAGGCGCGGTCCTCACGGTCCTCGACACCGGCAAGGGCTTCGACCCCCGGGCCGTCCGCCGGGCGGGCCGTCACCTGGGCCTGGTCTCCATGCGCGACCGCGCGAGCGGCGTCGGCGGCCGGCTCACCGTGCACTCGGAGCCCGGTCGGGGCACCACGATCGAGATGGAGGTCCCCGGTGGCTGACAGCCCCGGCCGCGGCGGCGGCATTCGAGTACTGCTGGTCGACGACCACCAGGTGGTCCGGCGGGGCCTGCGCACCTTCCTGGAGGTCCAGGAGGACATCGAGGTGGTCGGCGAGGCCTCCGACGGCGAGGAGGGCATCGCCCGCGCCGAGGAGCTGGGGCCCGACGTGATCCTGATGGACATCAAGATGCCGGGCACCGACGGCATCGAGGCGCTGCGCAGGCTGCGCGAGCTGGCGAACCCGGCCCGGGTGCTGATCGTCACCAGCTTCACGGAGCAGCGGACCGTGGTCCCCGCCCTGCGGGCCGGCGCGGCCGGATACGTCTACAAGGACATCGACCCCGACGCGCTGGCCGGCGCCATCCGCTCCGTCCACGCGGGACACGTGCTCCTCCAGCCGGAGGTGGCCCTCGCCCTGCTGTCGCAGGACGAGCGGGACACCCCGGCGGGCCGGCCCGGCTCACTGACCGACCGCGAACGCGAGGTTCTGGGCCTGATCGCCGACGGGCGCTCCAACCGCGAGATCGCCCGCGCCTTGGTCCTGTCCGAGAAGACGGTCAAGACCCACGTCTCGAACATCCTGATGAAGTTGGACCTTTCCGATCGGACCCAGGCCGCATTGTGGGCGGTCAGGCACGGAATCGCCGAGTAATCGGAGGTAAATCGGACCGTCTCGCTCCGGACTGAGATTCATACGGTCGGGTGTATGTAGCCCACATGGCGTATCCGGATCGCGGGCCGGCCGTTCTCCAAGGCGTGCCGCGACGGCTGGTCGCGGCAGACGTACTGGAGGACGAGAACGTGAAGAACTTCAAGAAGGCCGCAGCCGTCACCATGATCGCGGGCGGCCTCGTCGCCGC
>NZ_JBSGZP010000547.1:0-5151 GCF_053611065.1 Streptomyces sp. NPDC054840 | reverse complement strand
CCCTAAGGAAGTTCCATGACCGGCCAGAGACTCCTCCGTGCCGCCACCGCCGTCCCCGGCGGCCTCGCCCTCGCCGCCTCCCTCGCCGCCTGCGGTGGCGGCTCCTCCGCCGCCGACTCGAAGGGCGGCGAGAAGATCGTCACCGTCTACAGCGCCGACGGCCTCAAGAGCGAGAAGGGCGAAGGCTGGTACGACAAGGTCTTCGCCGACTTCACCAAGAAGACCGGCATCGAGGTCAAGTACGTCGAGGGAGGCTCCGGCGAGATGGTGCAGCGCGCCGTCCGCGAGAGGACCAACACCCAGGCCGACGTACTGATCACCCTGCCGCCCTTCATCCAGCAGGCCGACGGCAAGGGCCTGCTCCAGTCCTACCGGCCGCAGGGTTCCGACCATGTCAACGGGGCGGACAAGGCCGCCGACGGCAAGTGGACCTCGGTCGTCAACAACTACTTCGGCTTCGTCTACAACAAGAAGGAGCTCGCCGAGGCCCCCAAGACCTGGGAGGAGCTGCTGGACTCCACGTACAAGGGCAAGGTGCAGTACTCCACCCCGGGCGTCGCGGGCGACGGCACCGCCGTGCTCATCAAGTCGATGCACGACTTCGGCGGCAAGGAACCGGCGATGGAGTACCTGAAGAAGCTCCAGGCCAACAACGTCGGCCCGTCCTCCTCCACCAGCAAGCTGGCGCCCAAGACCGACAAGGGCGAGCTGCTCGTGGCCAACGGTGACGTCCAGATGAACTTCGCGCAGTCCAAGTCCATGCCGAACCTGGGCATCTGGTTCCCGGCGAAGGAGGGCGGCAAGCCCACCAGCTTCGCCCTGCCGTACGCGGCCGGCCTGGTCGACAGGGCCCCGCACACCGAAAACGGCAGGAAGCTCCTCGACTTCCTGCTCAGTGTGGAGGCCCAGGAGCAGGTCAGTGGGGTCGGCGGCGGCTTCCCGGCGCGCACCGACGTCAAGCCGACCGACGCCAACGCCGTCGAACTCACCCAGCTCATGACGGGCGTGGAGATTTTCGAGCCGAACTGGGCCGACATCGACAAGAACCTCACCGGCTACGTCGACGCGTGGAAGTCGGCAACCGGAAGCTGACCGGTTACTTCCTGTTACTTCCTGGCCACCCCCGACCGGCAGAGTGACCGTTGCCTGGGGGTCCCCCGGACCGAAGACCGCACCTCCGGTCCGGACCCGCCGCACACCGGACCACGGAACGCCGCACACCGGACCACGGAACGCCGCACACCGGACCACGGAACGCCGCACACCGGAACATCGAAACACCCCCCCGCTCCTTTCGCCGCTCACTTGCTCCCAGGAGGAGTACGTGTCCCCTGTCCTGCCCGGACGTCGTGCCATCGCCGCGACCGCCGTCACCTCCGCCCTGATCGCGGCCACCGCCCTGGCCACCCCCGCCGGCGCCGCCGCGGCCAACACCGCCAAGGTCCTCGTCATCGGTATCGACGGCGCGGTCCTGGACCGTGTCAAGGCCGCCGACGCGCCCCACCTGAACGGCCTGATGGCCCAGGGTCTGACCGCCCGCAGCACCCTCTACGCCGCCCCGCTGGCCGCCACTTCCTCGGGCCCCGGCTGGTCCACCGTCGCCACCGGGGTCTGGCCCGACAAGCACGGGGTGAAGGACAACTCCTTCACCGGCAAGAACTACGCCGCCTACCCGGACTTCCTGACCCGCATCGAGAACGCCAAGCCGGCGCTCAACACGTACGCGGCCGCGGACTGGGAGCCCATCACCTCCACCGACCAGAACGGCCCGATCTTCTCCTCGAAGGTCGACAAGCGCCTCTCCCTCAAGGGCGACCGCGACGGCTACCGCACCGAGGACCAGAAGATCGCCGCGGCCGCCGCCGCCGAGCTGCGCGACCGGAATCCGGACGCCGCCTTCGTCTACCTCGGCGAGATCGACGCCGCCGGCCACTCCTACGGCGCGGCCGGCCAGCAGTACCTCGACACCATCGCCCGCGTCGACACCCTGGTCGGCCAGCTCCTCACCGCCGTCAGGAACCGCCCGACGTACGCCCAGGAGAACTGGAAGATCCTGGTCACCACCGACCACGGCCACACCGACTCCGGCGGCCACGGCGGCTCGACCCTCCAGGAGCGGGGCACCTTCGTCATCGCCAAGGGTGCGGGCATCCCGGCCGGCTCCGTACGGGCCGACGTGCGGCTGGCCGACGTCGCCGCCACCGTGCTCGCCCAGGTCGGAGTCAGCGCCTCCGGCCTCGACGGTGTCCCGCTGAACGCCCCGGACGACGACCCCTTCGACACCCTGCGTCCGAACCTGCGGGCCCGCGTGGACGAGACGGGCATCCCGGCCGGGGTGACGGGTTTCACGCACACCCCGCCCGCCGGCTGGTCCGTGGACAACTCCAGGATGGGCACGGGCGGAGTCACCGAATGGGCCGGCTGGGCCTTCGCGACCGACGAGTTCTGGAGCCAGTCTCAGCGCGACCAGTGGCGCGAGCTGAACGTCCGCTCCCGTGACGTCTTCGCCGTCGCCGACTCCGACGAATGGGACGACAAGAGCCACACCGGCACCTTCGACTCCACGCTCGTCACCCCCAAGTGGGCGGTCGGCGGCGCCGGCACGCGGAATCTGACGTACCAGACGCACTACCGGCACGAGGCCGGCCAGAGCGCGCAGGTCCTGGTCTCCTACAACGGCGCCGCCCCGACCGTGGTGAAGACCTACACCGCCGACGCCGTCGCCAAGGCCGAGTCCCTCGCCCTCCAGGTCCCGGCCGGCGCCACCGACGTGCAGGTCCGCTTCCGCTACAGCGGCGACAACAACTGGTTCTGGACCGTCGACAACGTCCGGCTGAGCTGATCGCTCCCCGCCCTCCGGGTCCGGGCTGTGGACGGCAGGGACGTCCACAGCCCCGCCCCGATAGGGTGGTACAGACCAGAGGTCACAGGTCACCGAGAGCGGAGAACAGTCCAGTGGCAGAGCGCAAGCCGATCGAATCCTGGCTCACCGACATGGACGGGGTCCTCATCCACGAGGGCACCCCGATCCCCGGCGCCGATGCCTTCATCAAGCGGCTGCGCGAGTCCGGCAAGCCCTTCCTGGTGCTGACCAACAACTCGATCTACACCCCCCGCGACCTCCATGCCCGCCTGAGCCGCATGGGGCTGCAAGTGCCCGTCGAGAACATCTGGACCTCGGCGCTGGCCACCGCGAAGTTCCTCGACGACCAGCGTCCGGGCGGCACGGCCTACGTCATCGGCGAGGCCGGCCTGACCACCGCCCTCCACGACATCGGCTACATCCTGACCGACCACGAGCCCGACTACGTGGTCCTGGGCGAGACCCGGACGTACAGCTTCGAGGCGATGACCAAGGCGGTCCGGCTGATCAACGCGGGCGCACGCTTCATCTGCACCAACCCCGACGAGACCGGCCCCTCCACCGAGGGCCCGCTCCCGGCCACCGGCGCGGTCGCCGCGCTGATCACCAAGGCGACCGGCAAGAAGCCGTACTTCGCCGGCAAGCCGAACCCGCTGATGATGCGTACAGGCCTGAACGCCATCGGCGCGCACTCGGAGACCAGCGCGATGATCGGCGACCGGATGGACACGGACGTGCTGGCCGGTCTGGAGGCGGGCATGGAAACCTTCCTCGTCCTCACCGGCCTGACCACCGAGCAGGACACCGAGAAGTTCCCGTTCCGCCCCACCAGGACGGTCGCCTCGATCGCGGACCTGGTCGACCTGGTCTGACAGCGGATACGGCGTACGGCCGAACGGACTTACCGCGTTTGGGGCGTACGGCCGACACGTACGGCGCCGCTCCGGATGCGCGACCGCGCGCCGCGCGTGAATCTCCTTGTCGAGGAGGTTCATCATGCGCAGTGTTCCGATCGCTGTCCGCGCCACCGCGATGGCCGTCGCCCTGGCGGCGTTCTCGGTGGTGACCGCGCCGATCGCCCTCGCGGGCGAGGAGGACCGCGGTGATCGCGGAAACCGCGGCAGCGTCACGGTCGACCCGAATCCGGCTCACCCCGGAGCGCAGGTCAAGCTGCGCGTCCAGGGCTGTGACGGCACCCGCGGAGCGGCCAAGTCCGCCGCCTTCGTGTCGGACGCCGACCTCTACGGCCGGGACGGCGGCCGCAGTCCGCTCTACGGCCACGCGACGATCAGCTCGCACGTCTCGCCCGGCCGGCACTCCGTCCGGGTGATGTGCGACGGCCACGAGAAGATCAGCGGCTCGGTCCAGATCTCCCCGTACCGCCCGTCCCACCACCCCAGTCCCGTATGGCCGGTCCACGCGGGCGGCGGCGGCATGTCCGCGGAACTGGCGGCGCAGGAGGCCAAGAAGGCCCACGGCGCCGGCGGCCCGGGGCTGCCGCACACGGTGATCGGCGCCGTCCTCGCCGCGGTCGCCACCCTGGCCGTCGCGGGCCGGGCGCTGGCCCTGCGCCGCCGCCGCAGCGGTGAGTGAGGACAAGGCCTTCGCGGGCGGCCGGCTGCTGACCTTCGTCGCCTGGGCGGTGCTGGTGCTCGGCCTGTGGCTGTGGGGCCGCCAGCTCACCGTGGCGCCGGCCCCGCCCGCCGGCCAGGCCGGCGGGACGGTGGGTCCGGGGCTGCCGGCCGCGCACGCCCCGCTCGCCGCGGCCCCGCCCCAGCGCGTCGACGTGCCCTCCATAGGCATCCAGGCCCCGGTGATCTCCCGGGACCTGGACAAGGACGGGGCGATCGAGCCGCCCCCGTACGACCAGCCGGGGACGGTGGGCTGGTGGGGCCGGGGCACCCAGCCGGGGACGGCCGGGACGGCGCTGATGGTGGGACACGTGGACACCCGCTCCAAGCCCGCCGTGTTCTACGGCCTGAGCTCCGCCCAGCGGGGCGACAAGGTGCGGGTGGTGCGGACGGACGGTTCGGTCGCCGAGTTCACGGTCGAGGACGTACGGGTCTACGAGCGCGCGTCCTTCGACGCGCACAAGGCCTACGGCCAGCGGGTACGGGGTCGCGCGGAGCTGAGGCTGGTGACCTGCGGGGGCAGGTACGACAAGGCGGCCAAGGAGTACACGGCGAACGTGGTGGTCTCCGCCTACCTGACGGGCGTCGGCGCCCGCCCGAGCGCGCCGGGCACCGCGGCCTGAGCGGGAAACGAAGAAGCCCCTCGCAGCTCTCGCT
>NZ_JBSGZP010000546.1:0-5162 GCF_053611065.1 Streptomyces sp. NPDC054840 | reverse complement strand
CGAGGGCGGCCACGCGGACGCCCCGCACCAGGGCGTGGTCGGCGGCGCGGCCGGCGAAGACGATCCGCCCGTCGGGGAGCCGGCGGGCCAGGTCGCCGGTGGCGAACAGGCGTGCGCCGGGCTCCCCGCCGAACGGGTCGGGCAGGAAGCGTTCGGCGGTGCGGCTCGCCCGGTCCAGGTAGCCGCGGGTGACGGCCGGGCCGCCGATGTGCAGTTCGCCGACCGCGCCGGTCGCCGCGATCCCGCCGCGCGCGTCCAGGACGTACGCCGTGGCGCCGGCCGGCAGCCCCAGCGGCAGGGGGCCGTAGCCCTCCCCCTCCGGGGTCCGCGCCGGGCCCGCGAGCACCGGGCCGGCCGTCTCGGCGCAGCTGTACAGCTGGTGCACGCCCGTGGCCCCGGCGGCCACCGCGGCCGCGAGGGTGCCGGGGAACAGGGGCTCGCCCGTGGTGAGTACGGGGACCCGCGCGCCGCCGGTGAGCAGCCCGGCCAGCTCGGCGGGGGCAGCGAGCACGGTGGCCTCGTCGCCGCCGGTGGGGACGACCGCGCGGCCGCCCCGGGTCAGCGGGCCGAACAGCTCCAGGAACGCGGCCGGCGAATCCGGGGCCGCCAGCTGGGCGACCGCGTCGAACACGGTGGCGGGCAGGTCGCGGTGGGCCCAGCGCAGCCTGGACACCAGGTTGCGGTGCTCGGCGACGACCGCGCGCGGCTCGCCGGTGACACCGGCCGTGCGCAGCACCCACGCCGCGCCCCGCGCGGGGACCCGTACGGCCGGGGGCGCCGCCCCGTCCTGGTCTGCGGCGTCCTCCGGGTCGAGCACGTCGACCCTGGTGTGGTCGAACAGCGCGCCGGAGTACGCGTCGGCGAGGACCGTCCGCAGACCCGCGTCGTCCACGGCGAGCCGCAGCAGGAACGCGGGCAGCTCCGGGTCGAGCGGTACGCACGTCCCGCCCGCCCTGACCACCCCGAGCTGGGCGGCGGCCAGCGCGAAGGACTTCGGGACGCACACGCCGACGGGGGTTTCGGGACCGACCCCGAGCGTCCGCAGGCGCGCCGCCACCCGCTCCGCCGTGCGGTCGAGTTCGCGGTACGTCCAGGTGCGCGCCCCCGCCGCCACGGCGACCGCGTCGGGGGTGCGGGCGATCTGCTCGGCGACCAGGTCGTGCAGGGTGTCCCCGTCCTCGTACGCCGCCGCGGGCGCCGGGGCCTCGGTGTGCAGCAGCGTGGAGACACGGGCCTGCGGGTCCGCGCCGATCCGCTCCAGGACCAGGCGCAGCCGGTCGAGCAGCAGCCGGGCGGTGGCCTCGTCGAAGAGGTCGGTGCGGTAGTCCGCGAGGACCAGCAGGCCGTCCTCGCCCTCCACGGTGTCGATCGCCAGATCGGTCTTCATGGTGGGCAGGCGCAGCTCGGCCGCGCCGAACCGGGAGCCGGCGGCCTCGTGGACGGGCGCGGCCGGGGCGTGCGTGTACATGACCTGGTAGAGCGGGTGGTAGCTCGGGTCGCGGGCGAGCCCGAGCCGGTCCATGACCTCGTCGACGAGCAGGTCGGGGTGGTCGAGGGCGTCCAGGAGGTCCCCGCGGACCCGGCCGATGAGGTCGGTGAACCGCGGGTCGTCGGCCAGCTCGCCGCGCAGGACGACGGGCCGGGTCAGGTAGCCGATGACACCGGCGCTCTCGGTGGTGTCGCGGCCGGAGACGGCCATGCCGGTCAGCACGTCGGTGCCGCCGTACTGGCTGAGCACCACGTCCACGGCGGCCTTGAGCACCATGAACAGGCTGGCGCGCTTGGCGCGGGCCAGCCGGCGCAGGGGCTCGACGACCGGCTCGGGGACGACGGTGGTCACCCGCGCCCCGGCGTGCCCGGCCCGCGCCCGGCGGGGCCCGGAGAGCGGCAGTTCGAGGAGTTCGGGGGCGCCGGCCAGGCGCTGCGTCCAGTAGGCCAGCCGTTCGGGCCCGGCCTCCTCGTCCAGCGCGGTGCGCGCGGCGAGGAACTCCCCGT
Source organism: Streptomyces sp. NPDC054840 (assembly GCF_053611065.1). Lineage (NCBI taxonomy): Bacteria > Bacillati > Actinomycetota > Actinomycetes > Kitasatosporales > Streptomycetaceae > Streptomyces > Streptomyces sp. NPDC054840. The sequence continues at coordinate 3,167 of NZ_JBSGZP010000546.1, read as the reverse complement.
ACCCGACGGCGGGACGGGGCAGCGGGTCGACCCGGCCCTCCGCGAACGCTCCGTACAGGGCGACGAGTTCAGCGGTGAACAGGTCCAGCGAGGCCCCGTCGAACACGATGTGGTGGACGCCGACGAGCAGCTGGTGGCCGGTCTCGGACAGGCGCAGCAGCTCGACCCGCAGCAGCGGCCCGCCGTCGAGGTCGAAGGGGGTGCGGGCGAAGGCTTCCGCGCGTGCGGCCGCCTCCTCCCGCGTCGCGTCGACCGGGTCGAGGGCGACCGGACCGGGCGCCCCGATCTGCTGTACGGGCTCGCCGTCGGCATCCCGCACGATGCGTACCCGCAGCGCGTCGTGCCGCCGGACGAGGGCGTCCAGGGCGCGCCGCAGGGCGTCGCCGTCGAGCGGGCCCTCGATGGTGACCACGAAGGGGATGCTGAAGAACGGGTCACCCGGACGGAGTTGGCCGAGAGCCCACAGCCGCCGCTGGGCGGGGGTCAGCGCGAGGGCGGGCGGGGGAGGCGTACTCATGCGACGGCCTCCGGTTCCGGGGCGCCCGCCCGGTCGCCGCGGCCGCCGCGCAGCCGGGGAAGAACGAGGACGAGGGCTGCGACGACCAGGACGGCGCCGGCCACCACGATGGAGTCGGCGATGCCGACGAGCCCGGCGAGCAGACCGCCGACGACCACGCCGAGGACGGTGAAGTTGACCATCAGGGCGTTCAGCAGCCCGACACCGCGGCCGCGCAGCTCCTCGGGCAGGTCACTGAGCAGCGTGTTGGCGACCGGCACCTGGAAGAGCCCCGAGCCGAGCCCGGCCAGGACGCACCAGAGCAGGACGACGACCAGACCGAGCACGCCCTGGTCGGTGGCCTCCCATACGGTGCCCGTGGGGGCGAGCAGCAGCAGGGAGGCGCCGAACAGCACGATCGACCCGATGAGCAGCCCCCGGTCGGAGAACCGGCGCACCAGCGGCGGACCGGTGAGCGCGCCGATCACACAGCCCGCGCCGAAACCGGCCTGCGCCACCCCGTACTCGAAGGCCGGCAGCTCGAAGACGGTCAGGAGCTGGGAGTTGAGGTTGGTGGTGAACAGGCCGAGGACCAGCATCACCGGGACCATGACGATCGCCAGGAATCGCAGCGAGGGCACGGCGAGCACACCGGAGATGCCGGTGCGCAGCGACTGCCAGTACCCCTCGCGGCCGCTGTCGGCGCCCCGCACGGGCACCTCCCGCAGTACCGCCATGCTGGCGAGCAGCACCGCGGAGAGCACGAACGTCACTGCGTCGAGCACGAAGACCGCGGTGACGCTGCCGAAGGCGATGAGCAGCCCGCCGAGCGCCGGGCCCACCAGGTTGAGGGTGTGGTTGGTGGACTGGAAGAGGGCGACCGCCGTGGGGATGCTGTGCCCGCGCACGATCAGCGGGATCGCGGTGATGCGGGCCGTCTCGAAGAAGGCCTTGGCTATGCCGCTGAGCAGGATGAGTACGAGCAGCAGCAGCGGCGAGTCCCGTACGACGATCATCGCGAGCACCAGGGCGACGCGGACCAGGTCCGAGCCGACCATGAGCAGCCGGGCGGGCAGCCGGTCGGCCAGCGGACCCACGAACGCGCCGAGCACGCCGAAGGGCAGCAACTGCGCGATGACGACCAGGGAGACGTACAGGACCGGATCGTCGGTCTCGGTGGCCACCACGTAGATCAGAGTGATCTTGGTGATGGCGTCACCGAGGAAGGAGGCGACGACCGCCAGCCAGTACCGGATGTACGTCCGGTCCTTCAGCAGCTCAAGCATGGTCCACCTCGCCGTTCCCGGCAGCGCCGTTCAGTACCTCGTTGAGGACTTCCGCGACGCCCTCGATGTGGGGGTGGCGCATCATCGTGTAGTGGTTGCCGCCGACCGTGCGGACGTCGAAGTGCTGCCCGGTCAGCTCGTTCCAGGAGGTGGCGAGGTCCCACTCCTCCTCGTCGGCGCGGATCAGCGTGACCTTGCCCTTGACGGGTCCGGGCCGGAAGTTCCACACCAGCCGCAGGTTGGCGACCCACAGCTCGTAGATGTCGCGGATCTGCTCACGGCCGGCGTCCGGCGGCAGGTAGTCGCAGTCGCGGGCGATGCCGAGCAGGTAGTCGAGGTGCGCGTCCTCGTCCATGGCCTGGAGTTCGGCGAGCGGCTTGAGGCGCTGCCCGTAGTCCCACTGCAGGTTGGCGGCGATGGCCTCGACGATCTCGGCCGGATCGGGCTCGGAACCGGCCGGCACGACGGCGGGCGCGTGCGCGTCCATCATGACGACCGACACTTCGGCGCCGCTCTTCTCCAGCTCGCCCGCGACGGCGAAGGCGTTGGCACCGCCGTAGCACCAGCCGGCCACCGTGTACGGGCCCTCGGGCTGGGTCTCGCGGATCAGCGCGGCGTACTGCGCGGCGCGGTCGCCGAAGCCCGTGAAGGGCAGCTCGCCGCCTGTGGGCGGCGGCGACGCCAGCGCGTACAGCGGGCGCCCGGCGGGCTCGACGAGCGCCGCGAACGGCATGTAGCAGACGACCTCGCTGCCGGCCGGGTGCGCGAAGAAGACCGGGGAGCCGGTGCCGTCGCCGGAGCCGAGCTCGACCAGGTGCACCCCGGTCTCGTCCTGGTAGCCCTCGCGGAGCATCCGGGCGAACCGCTCGACGGTGGCACCCCGGAAGATCGCCGCCATCGGGAGCTGCTGCCCGAACCGCTTCTCGATCTCCGCCATCAGGCGCAGTACGAGCAGCGAGTGGCCGCCCAGGTCGAAGAACCGGTCGTGCAGACCGATCGGGGAGACCCCGAGGACCTCCTCCCAGATGTGCGCGACCTCCAGCTCGACGGCGTCGCGCGGCGGCACGTAGCTCGCCGCGTCGCGCTCGACGGCGGGGGCGGGCAGCGCCCGGCGGTCGATCTTCCCGCTGGTGTTCAGGGGGAAGATCTCCAGGCGGACGATCGCGGCGGGGACCATGTAGTCGGGCAGGAAGCCGCGCAGGTGCTCGCGCAGCTCCTCGGCCGTCAGCGCCTCGTCGGCGGACTCGACGTACCCGGTGAGCCGCTTGTCGCCGGGGCGGTCCTCGCGGACCAGGGCGACCGCGCGGCGCACCGCCGGGTGCTCCTCCAGCCGGGCCTCGATCTCGCCCAGCTCGATACGGAAGCCGCGCAGCTTGACCTGGCCG
>NZ_JBSGZP010000545.1:0-5171 GCF_053611065.1 Streptomyces sp. NPDC054840 | reverse complement strand
CCTGTGGAGCCCGTGGATGACCGGCCGGGAAGCCGGTGTCGGCCGCGGCGGCCCGGGCGCAGGGAATGCCCGGTGCCGGGTCGGCGCCCTGGATCAGTGGCCGGTCAGGTACCCGCCCATGACGGTGAAGTAGTCGGTGGCGGGCATCTCTTCGCCGTCCTCGGTGCGTACCCGGGTGATGGCGAGGCCGTGGTTGCGCCCGGTGCGGGCGTCGGCACCGGCCACGATCACCACGCCTTCGCCCTCGCGGTAGAAGACGCGGCCGGGCGTGCCCCCGTAGCGGCCCTCCGAGACGACGGCGGCCAGTACCTCCAGACGCTTGCCGCGGTGGAAGGTGAAGGCGGCCGGGTAGGGGGCCGACTGGGCGCGGACGAGTCGCTGGAGGTCCTCGGCCGGCCAGTTCCAGTCGATGCGGATGTCCTCGGCCGACCGCTTGTGGAAGAAGCTGGCCTGCGACCGGTCCTGGGGGGTGAAGTCGGTCTCGCCGGACGCGATCCGGCCCAGGGCGCCGACGGTGACCGGCGCGATCAGGTCGACGGTCTTGTGGAACAGGTCGGTTGCGGTGTCGGCCGGGCCGACCGGTACGGCGCGCTGGACCACGATGTCGCCCGCGTCGAGCTCGTCGTTCATCAGGTGCGCCGTGACGCCCACTTCGGGCTCGTTGTTGATCAGTGCCCAGATCAGCGGTGAGAAGCCGGCGTACTTCGGCAGCAGTGAGTCATGCACGTTGAGGGTGCCGTGGCGGGGCAGGCCGAAGATGCGCGGGGGAATCCACGTGCGCCAGTTGTTCGCCACGATGATGTCCGGTTCCGCCTCCTTGAGCCGGGTGAACAGTTCCTCGTCGTCGGGGCGGTTGCGGATGAGCACCGGGACGCCGTGGTCGTCGGCGAGATCGGCGACCGAGTCGCTCCAGATCTTCTCGTACGCGTGCTCGCTCTTCGGGTGCGTCACGACCAGGACGACATCGTGTTCGGACTCCAGCAGAGCCTGCAGGGTGCGGTGCCCCCACGTCTGATAGCCGAACATGACGACCCGCATGGGGTTCCTCCTTGGAGCGGCGACAGATGTCAAATTGAGTAAAGCAAGGCTTACCTAACTGCGCAACATGCCCTCTTTTCAAGAGAGTTCGACTGCGTATCGAGGGGATGATCGATCTGATGTGCCCATCGACAGGTCTCTCATGCCAGGTTAGCCTTCCCTAAGTTGCCCAGGCCTCCGCTCCTTCAGGTGTGCCCCGCCCTCGGTTCCCCACGCATGACAATCGGCTGCCCCCCGCACGATTGGGAGTGACATGTCACAGGATCTGTCCGATGATGCGCCACTGATCCACGACCTCATCGGCATCGGCTTCGGCCCCTCGAACGTGGCCATGGCGATCGCGCTCAGCGAGCACAACGCCGGGGTCGGACCGCAGGAAGCGGTCACCGCCCACTTCTTCGAACAGCAGCCCCGCTTCGGCTGGCACCGCGGCATGCTGATCGACGACGCGACGATGCAGGTGTCCTTCCTCAAGGACCTGGTGACACTGCGCAATCCGGCGAGCGAGTACAGCTTCCTCTGCTACCTCCAGAGCAGGGGCCGCCTGATCGACTTCGTCAACCACAAGAACCTGTTCCCGCTGCGAGTCGAGTTCCACGACTACTTCGAGTGGGCCGCGGCCAAGGTCGACGACATGGTCTCCTACGGATCCGAGGTCGTCGCCGTTCGTCCGGTCCTGCGCGACGGCGCGATCGAGTACGTGGACGTGACCGCCCGCTCCGGCTCCGAACTGGTGGTCCACCGGGCGCGCAACCTGGTGATCGGCACCGGCCTGCGGCCACAGATGCCGGAGGGCGTGGCCCGCACCGAGCGGATCTGGCACACCTCCGAACTCCTCACACGGGTCGCCGCGTTGGGAGGCTCCGACCCGTCCCGGTTCGTCATCGTCGGTGCCGGCCAGAGCGCCGCCGAGAACGTCGCCTTCCTGCACCGCACCTTTCCCCGGGCCGAGGTCTGTGCCGTCTTCTCCCGCTACGGCTACAGCCCCGCCGACGACAGCGGCTTCGCCAACCGGATCTTCGACCCCTCGGCGGTCGACGAGTACTACACCGCCCCCGAGGAGATCAAGCGCAAGCTCATCGAGTACCACGCCAACACCAACTACTCGGTGGTGGACATCGACCTCATCGACGACCTCTACCGGCAGGAGTACCAGGAGAAGGTCCTCGGCACCGAGCGGCTGCGCTTCCTGAAGGTGTCGCGGCTCGCGGACGTCACCGAGACCCCCGACCACGTACTCGTCACCGTCGAGTCGCTGGTCACGGGGGAGAAGGAGGTCATGGCGGCCGACGCGCTGGTCTACGCGACCGGATACCGCTCGGCGGACGGCCTCGGACTGCTCGGGGACGTCGAGAAGTACTGCCGACGCGACGGCCTCGGCCGCGTCCGCGTGGCACGCGACTACCGTGTCGAGAGCGCGCCCGAACTGCGCTGCGGCCTCTACCTCCAGGGAGGGACGGAGCACACGCACGGCATCACGTCCTCCCTGCTGTCGAACACCGCCGTCAGGGTCGGCGAGATCCTCCGGTCCATCGTCGCCCACGGCCGCGTACCGGTACCGGCCTCCCGTACGGCGCCCACACCCTGAGGACCGGCACCCATGCTCTGCACCAGGCTGACGAACGCCACCTTCCTCACCATGGACCCCGACCACCCCGTGGCCCACGACCTCGGCATCTGGCACGGCCGGATCGTCGGCTTGGACGAGGCCGTGACCGCACTGCCCACCCGTGAGGTCGTCGACCTCCAAGGCGCCACCGTGCTGCCCGGTTTCATCGACTCCCACGTGCACCTGGCCTGGACCGGGCTGAAGGCCACCACCCCCAGCGTGACGCCCTGCGAACGCGTCGAGCACGTGCTCGCCGTCGTCGCGGAGGCGGTCGTCCGCAAGCCGCGGGGCGCGTGGGTGGACATCGGGGGCTACGACCAGCGGGCACTCGGCCGGCACCTCACCGCCGCCGAGCTGGACAAGGTCAGCGACGGCCGCAAGGTGTTCATGCTGCACGACTCGGGACACGGCTGCGTCGTCAACACCACCGTCCTCGACCTGCTCCCCGGCGAACTCGCCCACGGCGAGGGCTTCCTCGCCGAGAGCGCCATGACCACCGCCCGCCGACTGCGCCTGCCCTACTCGCAGGCGGAGATCGCCGACGCCGTCGAGCACGCCGGCCGCACCTGCCTCACCGAAGGCGTCACCGCCTGCGCCGAGGCGGGCATCGGCGGCGGACTCCTCGGCAACAGCCCGGTCGAGCTCGGCGCCTACCAGCTCCTGCGCGACCAGGGGCGACTGCCGCTACGCGTTCAGCTCATGGCGGCAGCCGACACCCTGCGGCCCGTAGCCGCGCACGCCTGCGACGGGATCCCCCGCGCCATCGACCTCGGCCTGCGCACCGGCTTCGGCGACGACTGGCTCTCCCTCGGCGCGCTCAAGGTCTACACCGACGGCGGCATGATGGCCCGTACGGCCGCACTCACCCGCCCCTACGAAGGGACCGACCACACCGGGGAGTTCCAGGACAGCCCCGAGCGGATCACCGACACCATCGTCGACGGCCACCTCGCCGGCTGGCAGCTCGCCGTGCACGCCATCGGGGACCGCGCCGCCGACCTGGCCCTGGACGCCCTGGAACGCGCCCAGCGGCTGCGGCCCCGGCCCACCGCCCGGCACCGGAGCGAGCACGCCGGCCTGGTCCGGCCCGACCAGCTGGCCCGCTTCGCCCGCCTCGGGGTGAGCGCGGTGGTGCAGCCGCACTTCCTGCGCTCCTTCGGCGACGACTACGCGGCGGTGATGGGCCCGGACCGGGCCCCCTGGATGTACCGGGGCCGGGGGTTCCTGGACCACGGCGTCACCCTCGTGGGCAGCTCCGACCGTCCCGTCACCGACGGATCACCCCTGAAGGCCGTCCAGTTCATGGTGGAACGAACCTCGGCCTCCGGCCGCTCCGTCGGCCCCGACGAAGGCATCACCGTGGAGGAGGCCCTCCACGCCTACACCGTGGCGGGCGCCTACGCCTCCCACTGGGACGACAGCGCGGGCACCCTGGCCCCGGGCCGCCGTGCGGACCTGGCCGTACTCGGCGACGACCCGAGGCGCGTCGACCCCGCGCGGATCGGAGCCATCGAGGTCGTCGCGACGTACGTCGACGGCAGGCCCGCCTGAGGGCTGTCACACCCTCTTCTACCGCCGTCCGCGCAGGCGGTTGAGCAGCCGCCCGGCCTGCGCGCGCTTGCGTGGGTCGGCGGCGGCCCGCCGGACCGATGCGACCGCCCGCTGCCCCTGCGGGCCGCGCGCGAACTGCTTGATCCTGGTCAACAACGCTGTCATGGCGCCTCCTTGAGTTCTCACCAGCTCGTGTACCCCGAGGCGGGACGGACATGTGCACGCGGCCGGGCGGACGGCTCAGGCGGGCTGCGGCGTGAGCCGCTTGAGGCCCTTGCGGTCGTAGTACGCGGTCATGGCGAAGCCGAACAGCAGGGCCAGTACCGTGCCGACCGCGATCATGATCCAGGAACGGGTGAGCCCCGCGTCGCCGCGGGCGTCGAAGTAGAGGATCGCGCGTACGCCGTCGCTGAGTTGACGCATCGGTTCGAAGTGGGAGAGGAAGCGGTAGAAGCCGGGGACCGCCTGCAGCGGGACGGTCGCACCCGACGACGGCAGACCCAGCACGATGAACACGAACATCGACACGAGCTGGCCGATCCCGCCGAACGCGGCGTTGATGGCCTGCACACCCAGCCCGACGGCCAGGGCCGCGCAATAGGAATAGATCCACAGGAGCGGCAGGTGGGAGGCGTCCATCCCCAGGATCCCGACGCAGGCCAGCATCACCAAAGCCGTGCTGACGAGCGTGATGCCCGCCGTCATCAGCATCTTGAGGAGCAGCGTCTGGGTGCGGTTGATCGGCACCGTCGGCCGGCGGGTGTGCCAGGGGCCGATCTCGTTGTCCGCGTAGCCGAGGGCGGTGTCGACGCCGTTGCTGATGACGTTGCCGCCCATGAATCCGGCCAGCACCAGCAGCAGGGTGTAGTAGAAGGCCGTCAGACCGAGGCCGCTTTCCGTGCCGATCGGGTGGCCGACCCGCGTCACGACGTCCACCGGGTCGGCCAGCAGCAGCTTCGCGGTGGGACTCGCC
>NZ_JBSGZP010000544.1:0-5178 GCF_053611065.1 Streptomyces sp. NPDC054840 | reverse complement strand
GGTCCGCCGGCTCCGACCTGGTCCGCCTCGGATGCCTCCTGGCGGCGGCGAGCGCCGGAACCGCCATCGCCCGCATCGCCCATGCCCGCGCGGCGTACCGCCGCCTGACCCTCCACAAAACCCTCTACCTGGTCACACGCTCTGACCCCCTCCCCCAGCCGTGCACCACCTCCGACGCCGCCTGATCGACCACGCCGCCACCTGGGGGCCGCTGTAGCTGGATTCGTGCATCGTGCCCTGCCCCGCGTCGGCGGCGGGCCTGCCGGGCGGCCTGCCGTGTGCAGGTCACCCGAGCGGAAGCCGAGGACGGTGGAAGGGAACGGACGGGCGGGATAGCCCGGTGTTCGTAGCGGGGCATGGCCGGGTTGGCATCCACCGGCCGGGCCCGCGAACAGCCGCTACCTCGCCAGATACCGCGGCTGGACGAAGATCAGAAGACGGGACACCACGGAGGGACGGCTGGCTGCGCGCGGTCGGCTGCACGGTGCCGCTGCGCCCGGACGCCGCCCGGCAGGTTGCCGAGCATCTCACCCCAGCAACTCCAGGGCACCTGTGGGAGGGGTGCGCCTCTCGCGACGTGGGGGAGCCGCGACGTCCTGGACACCACCCTCGTCCACCCCGTCTTGGTTGCTGAGGTCAGCGCCGACCGCGCCATCGACCAGGGCGGCGTCTTACCGCCACCCACTCCGGTCCCAGCGCCTGCGCCTGGATGTGGGGCTCGAAGGTCATGCCAACTACGGAGGCCAGGCGCCCCATTGCGGAGCAACCAAAACGGTAATGGGGGCTGAAGCGGGATGTGGCGGCCAGCGAGGCTTCGAACTGCGGACGGACCCGTACAGGCATGCTGCTTCTGGCTCAACTCCGCGACGCAGCGCCACGCGCGACGCAGCTCCACCGAATTTGAGTCATGGGTGTGGCGTGCCGCGGCTACTGAACTTGAACTCGTGATGTCGGCGGTGTCGCGGAGCCCGCGGGGCGCTGGTCGTTCGAGGTCAAAAGCGTGTCTGCAGCCAGCGACGCGCGGCAGCCAGGGTCACCTCGACGTCGTCGCTCCAGGAACAGACTTCCAGCCACGACAGGTAGCCGCCTTGCGTGAAGACCAGGACCTCGCCGGGGCACTCGCCAGCCTCGGTGACGAGCTGCGCTTCGGCCGCCACGACAGTGCTGGGACCAGTGGGTGCGGGCTCCGCCTTGCTGGTGTCGAGTTCGAAATAGGCGGTTCCGCACCCGCATGTGCAGCGCCCTCGCACGCTGAGGTGCGGAACCTGCCTTCGGAGCGCGACATGAACAGGATTGTCCGTGTTCAGGACTGCCGCGAGCACGTCGGCTACGTCGGCAGGCAGGCTCTCGGTCATTCCGTCACAGTATCTGACCAGCAACTTTTGACCTGACCGTGCCGGTCAATCGCCGATCGGCCAGCCATTGCGTTCACGCGTCCAGGGCCAGGCCGGTGCTGGCGAGGCAGCCGTTGATGACGTCCGGTCGGTACTGCACCATCTTGAGCTTGCGCTTGACGGCCCGGTGATCTGGCCGAGGTCCGCTGCGGCGAGGTTGCCGATGGCGCGCTTGACCAGCGACCAGATGCCCTCCTGCGGGTTCAAGTCCGGCGAGTAGCTCGGAAGCTGGAAGACGGTGAGCCAGTCCGCGTGGGCGGCGATGAACTCGAGCATCGGCTCGACCAGGTGCATGCGCAGGTTGTCCCACACGAGCACGATCGGGCCGCCGAGCTGGATGTGCGCTCTGACCAGCAGGTCGCGCAGGTCGCGCCAGCCGATGCCCTTCGGCTCGCCCTTGCGGCCGCGGTACTCGCGGACCGAGTAGAACATCCTCGACCGCTTCCCCGGCTTGTAGCAGGTCAGCCCGGCCATGGACACCCTGCCCGAGCCCCGGCCGCGGACCCGGACTACCGGCGTTACGCCCTTGTGTCCCCAGCTTCTTGCTCGCGGCGGCGTCATCGACTGTCCGGCTTCGTCCTCGAAGACGATCCAGCCGTTGCACGCTGCCGCGGTGCTCTTACCCGCGGCCAGGTCTCCTTTTCCCAGACCTCGACCGCCTGGTCGTCGCGTTCGATCGCCCGCCGGGCGGGCTGCTGCCAGGACCAGCCGTGCCGCTTCAGCAGCAGCCCCTACCACCGTGTAGCTCACGTGGAACAGCCGGCCGATCAGCGTCTTGATCCGTGCCAGTGTCCAGCGCTGGTCGGCCCAGACATGGACGAGCGGCCCGCGTTCCAACTCCCGTTCCAGCCTCACGATCTGCGCGTCGCTGAGCCTCGGACGTCCCGGCGATCCCTTCGACAGGACTCCCGCTTCGCCGCGCTCGCGCCACTGGCGGCGCCACCGTTCCACGGACCGCTCGCTGACCCGCAGCGCGGCAGCGATCTCCCTGTTCTTCTGCCCGTCCCCGAAGCGTTCCACGGCCTGCAGCCGGACCCGCTCCCTCGCGGCCCTCCCGGCGTCGGTCAACCCGCCGCCCTGCGCGTATCTCACGATCCAGGGCTACCGCAGCGGACCGGCCGGCGTCAGGCGAACAGCTCCGACATCACCCAATCAAGTTCAGTAGCGGGCCTGACACCCGCCCCGACAGGCCCTTGCAGGACAACTCCCCCGTGGGGCGGCCTGACTCACCGCAGGAACGAGCCTGCGCCCTCCGCCTCTTCAGGGTGGAGGCAGCCACCCTCTCCGGCGCGCCTGCTGGTGTCGGCGTGGACGAGAATCTGCACGTCGTCTGAACCTGTGCACAGGTCGAGTTGTTGCGCCCGTGGGAAACGTCCACCCTATTTGAGCGGCATGGTCCCGCCTTCCCGACACAGTGCCCTGTCGGGGATAGGGTGCAGCCCGTGTCCGAGCACCAGCGTGACCTTGCCGGTTACGGCGCCGACCCGCCGCGTGCCGCTTGGCCTGGCGGCGCCCGGGTGGCCGTCAGCCTCGTCCTCAACTATGAAGAGGGCGGTGAACAGAACGTGCTTGAGGGCGACCGGGCATCGGAGGCATACCTTCACGAGCTCGTCGGGGCGCCCCCTGTGGTGGGCGGGCGCGATCTGAACGTCGAGTCGATGTTCGCCTACGGCTCACGGGCCGGGTTCTGGCGTATCCATCGCACGCTCGCGGCTCACGGTGTGCCGCTCACCGTCTACGCCGTGGGGCAGGCGCTTGCGCGTAACCCGGACGCGGCTCGGGCGATGGGTGAGGCCGGGTGGGAAGTGGCAAGCCACGGCTGGCGCTGGATCGACTACCGCCACGTGCCTGAGGACGCCGAGCGTGCCGACATCGCCCGCTCCGTCGCAACGATCGAGCGGCTCGTCGGACGTCGGCCCGTAGGCTGGTACACCGGACGTACGAGCCTCAACACGCGCCGCCTCGTGGTCGAGGCGGGGGGATTTCTCTACGACTCGGACGACTACTCGGACGACCTGCCGTACTACGTTCAGGCGGGCGGCCGCCCGCACCTCGTGGTGCCGTACAGCCTCGATGCGAATGACTTCAAGTTCCTGATCGTCCACGGCTTCACGACCGCCGATGACATGCTCACGTACCTCGTCGACACCTTCGACGCGCTCCATGCCGAGGGCGCCGACCGCCCGCGCATGATGAGCGTCGGCCTGCACTGCCGGATCACCGGCCGGCCCGGCCGCATCCGCGCGCTCGAAGGCTTCTTGAAACACATCACCCGGCGCGGCGGAGCATGGGTCACCACACGTGAACAGATCGCACGCCACTGGCTCGCCACACACCCACCGCTGCACTGATTCTGTCCGGCCCCGGGCACGCTCGCTGGCCCAGAGGACGCGGCCGGGGAATCTCCCCGTCGCAGCGGAGCGGCGCTGGCCCTGGGCAGCGGACGGATAGACGACTACCGTAGGTCAGCGCTCATCCCTTCACCTTGCGGTGCCCGGCCACTCCAGCACTCCGAGCGCGGTGTCGTGCCGGCAGGGATACAGGCGGGCATGCTCTCGGCCGGCAGCCGCGGTGTCTACTCCGGGTTGGAGGGGGTGCAGCGAGCCGGTGGCCCAGCAGTTCCCCCTGTACGCGGGATGGGAGCCGGCCGCCTCTCATCCCCTGCTCGATCAGCCAGGCGGAGGCCCCTTCGGGCGGCCGCTTGGAACCGTTCGGGCAGGTCACGCCACTGCACCCCGGTCCGCACGCGGTGCAGAATCCCGTTGATTACCTGCCGGTGATCCCGCCACCTGCCACAACGCCAGTTACTGACCGCAGGAACGGCCGCAGCCGTTCCCACTCCGCATCACTCAGATCGCCCCGCCCCATGTCCACCCCAAACGACGAGGAGCCGGGACAGTCACGTGATCGACCTGCAGCGGCTAGGCTCGATCGAGGGTTACTCCTGTGGTGGACCGATGACGGACTGGCCGATCTGCTCTGCCAGCCAGGAGGCGTGCCGTTCCTCGGACCCGTCGCGATTCCTGCGGCGCACGTGGACGAGTACGGTGTGGTCATCGGAGTGTGTGTCGAGGCCTTGGGTGCGGCAGTTGAACAGCAGTGAAACCCGGGCGTTGTTGGCTTCGCCGTAGATGCCACGGTCCGGTACGTCGGGCCAGATCAAGCTCGACCACCAGATCTCGCCGATGTTCGGGCCCACCAAGGCAGTAAATTCTGCCTCAATGCTGCCAACGGCCCGGTATTCCATCGATGCCCAGAGCGGCAGGTGCGAGGAGAGGAAGTCCGGATCACTGGAGAGCTCGGGCGCATGGATACCGCCGTGCAAGCCCGTCGGGTCGGAAGGATCCCGCGCCCAGCCCTCGACGTCCTCCTTCCGGAACCAGGCATCCGGCAGCGCCTCGCGTACCCGCAACACTTCCGGGATGGTGCACAGCTCGACGTCCACTGACACCTCCGCGTACTGCTGGTCACCCACTGCCACAAGCTGACGCGCCACGCGCAGAGCCAGTACAGGGTCGGTAGTGCGGAAGACGGGGTACGCGATGGGGTTGGACATGCCAGCACCCTGTCACAACCCACAGTGGGCGAAGGTTCTCTGAGACGGGCGTTGAGGTGTTCGATGTCTGCGAACGCTGTTGACCGCAGCATCGCGGCCTTGAGCAAGAACTACCGATACTCGACCGGGAAGTCGGCCGGGATCGCCCGCCACTTGCCGTCCCTCGGCGGGGTGGGGCCCGGGGTTGGACGGGGGTGGGGGCGCCGACCGGGCGGGGGGTGGGGGGGC
>NZ_JBSGZP010000543.1:0-5182 GCF_053611065.1 Streptomyces sp. NPDC054840 | reverse complement strand
GCACGGCGGTCGGTGTCAGGACCGCGGGCGGGGAGACCGTCGGCGCGCGCCGGGCCGTACTGGCCGACACGTCGGCACCGGCCCTGTACCGCGAGCTCGTCGGCGAGGAACACCTGCCGTCCCGACTCCTGCGGGACCTGGAACGCTTCCAGTGGGACTTCGCGACCTTCAAGGTCGACTGGGCTCTGACCGGCCCGGTGCCGTGGACGGCACCGCAGGCCACCGGGGCGGGAACGGTCCACGTGGCCGACGGCGTCGACGGCCTGACCCGGTTCGCCGCGCAGATCGCCATGGGACAGGTCCCCGACGAGCCGTTCACCCTCTTCGGCCAGATGACCACCGCGGACCCCAGCCGATCACCCGCGGGCACCGAGTCGGCCTGGGCCTACACCCACCTCCCGCAGCACATCACCGCCGACGCCGGCCCCGACCGCATCACCGGCCGATGGGACGACCGGGAACAGGAGGCGATGGCCGACCGCGTCGAAGCACAGGTGGAGCGGTTCGCGCCCGGCTTCCGCGCCCTGATCCGCGCCCGCCGGATCCTGGCCCCGACCACCCTCCAGGCCATGGACGAGAACCTCCACAACGGCGCCATCAACAACGGCACCACCGCCCTCCACCAGCAGGCGATCTTCCGCCCCACCCCCGGCACCGGCCGCCCCGAGACCCCCGTCAAGAACCTCTACCTCGCCTCCGCGGCCGCCCACCCCGGCGGCGGTGTCCACGGCGCCCCGGGCGCGAACGCCGCCCGAGCGGCCCTGCGGCCCCACGGGCTCCACATCCCCCTCCACCGCGCCCAAGGCCTCTGAGGAGCGCGTCCCTCAGCCCCGGTCCGCTCAGGGGGTCCGGGAGCCGAGGTCCAGGTCGAGGAGGGCGTTCGAGACCGACTCGGTGGCGGCGGGATGGATCCAGTACGGAGTCCGCGCCAGGGTCGGGGCGTCGATCCCCAGGCTCATGGCCACCACCAGCGGCTGGATCAGGGTGGCTGCCTGCGGCCCCAGGATGTGGGCGCCCAGTACCTGGCCGGTGCGTCGGTCCGCGAGTACTTTGCAGAAGCCGGTGCGGTCCTCCAGTGCCCACCCGTACGCGGATTCCGAGAAACGGCGCACGGCGACCGCGTAGTCGAGTCCCTCCTCCCGGCACTCCCGCTCGGTCCTGCCGACCTGCGCGATCTGCGGCTGGGTGAACACCGCGGCGGGAACGGCCTCGTGGACGGTGCGGACCAGGTCGTCGGCGTGCAGCAGGTTGTGGGCCACCACCTCCGCCTCCCGGTTGGCCACGTGCTTGAGGGGAAAGGACGTGCACACGTCACCGAGGGCGAAGACCCCCGTTGCGGTGGTCCGCTGGAAGGCGTCCACGACGACTCGCCCGTCGTCGTGCAGGGCGATCCCGGCCCGCTCGGCACGGAGCCGGTCGCTGTTGGGGATGCGGCCCACGGCAACGAGCAGGGTGTCCGCCTCCACGGTCGTACCGTCGTCCAGCACCAGTGCCAGCCGCCCCGGCGCGCCCTCCACGCGGGTCAGCGCCGTTCCCGTGCGCACGTCGTACCGGCCGCCGGCGATTTCGGTGTAGGCGGCGGAGACGGTCTCGTCCTGGGCGGGAAGCAGCGTGTCCGCCTGCTCGATGACGGTGACGCGGCTGCCCGCGGCGTGGAAGACGTGCGCGAGCTCGGCCGCGATGTAGCCACCGCCCAGCACCGCCAGATGCCGAGGGGGGTCGTCCAGGCGCATGACCGTGTCGGACGTCTCGTACGGGAGCCCGGAGTCGGCCACCGGTCCGGGCACGGAGGGGCGGCTGCCGGCAGCGACGACGACCTGTTTGCCGCGGATCCCGACGGCGTCGTCCCCGGCCCCGACGAGGAGTGTCCGGTCCTCGGTGAAACGGGCGTGTCCCTTGTAGACGTGGACGTACGGGGATTCGCGCCGGGACTCTTCGCCCTCACCCGCCTCCCGGTCCAGACGTCCGAACACCCTCGCCCGTACGTCGGCCCAACGGACGCCCCGCAGCGTCGCGTCCACTCCGAGGGAGCCGGCTTCACGGACCCCGTCGGCGACGTCCGCCACGTGCACCAGCATCTTGCTCGGGATGCATCCCCGGTTCAGGCAGGTACCGCCGAAGGGCCCCTCGTCGACGATGGCGACGTCCAGGTGGGAGAACCGGTCGTCGACGATGGCATTGCCGGAGCCCGCTCCTACGATGACGAGGTCATGAGTACGCATGCCGGGGAACGTACCCGCGCGTCGCGGGGCCATCACCGGGCACGCGCCGCCGGGCCGCGGATACGCCCGTACGGCCGGGTGGCGGAGCTGGTCGCCGTGCACGTCGTGGAAAGGCTCGATCGGCGGGGATCACCGGAGAGGGCGGGGATACGGCATGCCCACCGGGGTAGCCGGATCACATGGACACCACGACCGAAACCACGCCGCTGCGCGCTGTCGCGCTGGTCTGCACGCTGTCGCCGTCGCCGGAGCCGTCCAGCTCGCAGTTGCTGGCCGAGCAGACCATGGCCGCCCTGGCCGAGCACGGCGTCACCGGGAAGACCATCCGGATCGCCGACCACGACGTGAAGCCCGGCGTGAAGACCGACATGGGCGACGGGGACGCCTGGCCAGAGATCCGCGACACGATCTTGGGCTGCGACATCCTGGTCCTCGCCACGCCCATCTGGCTCGGCCACCCGTCCAGCGTCGCCCAGCGGGTCCTGGAACGGCTCGACGCCGAGCTCGGCGAGAGCGACGACGAGGGCCGCATGCTGACCTACGGCAAGGCCGCGGCTGTGTGCGTCGTCGGCAACGAGGACGGCGCGCACAAGGTCAGCGCCGACCTCTTCCAGGGCCTGAACGACGTCGGCTTCTCCCTGGCCCCGAACGCGGTCACCTACTGGGTCGGCGAAGCCATGCAGGGCACCGACTACCAGGACCTCGACAAGACCCCCGAGAAGACCGCGGCGACGACCGAGACCCTCGCCGCGAACACCGCCCACCTCGCCCGCCGCCTCAAGGCGGCCGCCTACCCGCCTTCTCACTGACGCCCCGCCCGACCCCCGTCCTGGAAGGAGACCGCGATGCCGTCCCCCGACCGAACCCCCCTCACCGATCCGGTGTCACTCCACGCCCGTCCCCCGTTTCCCGAGCAGGACCAGGACCATCCCGGCTCGACCGAGGCCATGGACCCCCGCCCCGACCACGGGGAAGCCACCTACCGGGGCCACGACCTGCTGCACGGCCGCAAAGCGCTGGTCACCGGTGGGGACTCGGGGATCGGCCGGGCCGTCTGCCTCGCCTTCGCACGGGAAGGCGCCGACGTCGCCTTCACCCATTTGCCCGAGGAAGCGGACGACGCGGAAGCCACCGCCCGCCTGATCCGCGAGGCCGGCCGCACTGCAGTGGCTGTCGCCTGCGACATCCGGAACGAAGGCGAATGCGCCGCCCTCATCGACAAGGCGGTGCGCGAGCTGGACGGCATCGACCTGCTCGTCAACAACGCCGCCTACCAGATGGCCCAGCCGGACGGGATCGAGGCGATCACCACCGAGCAGTTCGACCGGGTGATGAAGACCAACCTGTACGGCATGTTCTGGCTCACCAAGGCCGCGCTGGCCCATATGCCGCGCGGCGCGTCGGTGATCAACACCACCTCCGTGCAGGGCTACCAGCCCAGCCCGCACCTCCTCGACTACGCCATGACCAAGTCCGCGATCATCTCCTTCACCCACAATTTGGCCCAGATGCTCGCGGAACGCGGTATCCGGGTCAACGCCGTCGCCCCCGGACCGGTCTGGACCCCCCTGATCCCCGCGACGATGCCCGACCCGACCAAGTTCGGCGAGCAGTCACCGCTCGGCCGACCCGCCCAGCCGGCGGAGATGGCACCCGCCTACGTCTTCCTCGCTTCCGACCGGGCCTCCTACATCACCGGCGAGATCGTCAACGCCACCGGCGGAACGCCCCTGCCGTGACCCCGGACGAAGCCCTGCGCCGGATCGCCTTCCTCCTCGAATGGCGTGGTGCGTCCCCGTACCGGGTGCGGGCCTTCCACGCGGCGGCCGACGCCGTCCGCGACCTGTCACCGGGGCCGGTGGACGCCGCCCAGGCCAGACAACTGCGCGGGGTGGGCCCGGTCACCGCGGAGGTGATCTCCCAGGCATCGACCGGAGCGGTACCGAGCTACCTCGCCCGACTGCAGGCCGAGGCCGATCCGGGTGCCCGCGCCGGCTGGGAGCTGGCGGCTGCGAGCACCGGGGACTGCCACCTCCACTCCGACTGGTCGGACGGCGGCAGCCCGCTCGAGGACATGGCCGACGCGGCCCGCGCCCTGGGCCACCGGTGGGCCGTTCTGACCGATCACTCACCGCGGCTGACGATCGCCCACGGACTGAGCCCGGACCGGCTGAAAAGCCAACTGGAGGCCGTGGCCGCCGTGAACGCGAGGCTGGGATCCGGCTTTCGGCTGCTGACCGGCATCGAGTGCGACATCCTCGACGACGGCTCGCTCGACCAGGACGAAGACCTGCTCGGCCGGCTCGACATCGTCGTGGCATCGGTGCACTCGAAGCTCCGCTCGGAGCCCGAGCCGATGACCGCCCGCCTGCTGGCTGCCGTACGCAACCCGCATGTCGACGTGCTGGGGCACTGCACGGGACGGATCATCACCGGTCGGGGGCGCCCCCAGTCCCGCTTCGACGCCGAGGCCGTGTTCGCGGCGTGCGCCGAGGCCGGCACCGCGGTGGAGATCAACTGCCGGCCCGAACGGCGCGACCCGCCGGACGACCTGCTCGTGCGGGCCGCCGCCGCAGGCTGCCGGTTCGCCGTGGACACCGATGCCCACGCTCCCGAACAGCTGCACTGGCAGAGCACGGGTTACGCACGGGCGGCACGGATCGGCCTGGGCGCGGACCGGCTGATCACGACCTGGTCGCTCGGTCGGCTGCTGACGACCAGGAGCGGCAGACAGTGAACCACCCACCGTCCGCCCCGCTCGACGGCCCGGCGCACGGCTGCCGCCTCCGCCAGGCGGGTGAGACGCCCCGTGCGGCCGGGCGACCGCACCTCCGGCGGGGAAGCGATCGGTTCGGGTCGGACAGGCCCGGCCCGAACACGCATGGGCGGCGGGCCGTCCGGCGCGTCCGGGCTCGCCGCTCGGACGGACGGTGACGTGCGTCATGCCGCACGCCTACGGC
>NZ_JBSGZP010000542.1:0-5199 GCF_053611065.1 Streptomyces sp. NPDC054840 | reverse complement strand
CCACGGTGGCCGCCGCGAACGGCGGCGGTTCCGCCGGTTCCGGCCCGTCGGACGGTACGGCGGCGCCCCGCACTCCGGGACTCCGGTCCGCGGACGCGGGCTTCGCCCGTGACATGGCGGTGCATCACCAGCAGGCGGTGGAGATGTCCTTCATCGTCCGCGACCGCACCCAGGACGAGGCGGTACGCACCCTCGCGTACGACATCGCCAACACCCAGGCCAACCAGCGGGGCATGCTGCTCGGCTGGCTGGACCTGTGGGGCCTGCCGAAGGTGGTGGCCGGCGAGCCGCCGATGTCCTGGATGGGGACCGCGGGCGGCCACGGCGGCCACGCGGGGCACGGCACCGACGCGGGCTCGGGTGCGGGCGCAGGGGGCGCCAAGCCCGGCGCGCTGATGCCGGGCATGGCCACCAAGGAGGAACTGGACCGGCTGGGCACCGCCTCGGGCCGGGACGCGGAGGTGCTCTTCCTCCAGCTGATGACCGACCACCACAAGGGTGGCGTCACGATGGCCGAGGGCTGTGCGCAGCAGTGCGGGACCCCGGTCGAGCGGGCGCTGGCGCAGGGCATGGTCGACGCGCAGCGCTCGGAGCTCACCCTGATGGCGGACATGCTGGGGCAGCGCGGAGCCGCGCCGCGCGGGTGAGGGGACACGCCCGTACCGTGGTGAGAGGCGCCCTCTCACCCGTACGGGCGTGTGCTCCGCCGGTGGGGGACGCCACGCCGGACGCGTCCGCGCCCGGTGCCGGACGGCGTGCTCAGGAGGTTCAGCGATGACCACCGCCGCAGACATCATGCACCCCGGGGCCCAGTGGATTCCCGCCACCGAGACCCTCGACCGGGCCGCCTCGCTCATGGCCCGGCTCGATGTGGGAGCCCTGCCCATCAGTGACGCCGAGGAGCGGCTTTGCGGCATCATCACCGACCGCGACATCGTCGTGAACTGTGTGGCCAAGGGCCACGACCCGGCCAAGGTCACCTGCGGTGACATGGCCCAGGGCACCCCGCGCTGGATCGACGCGGGCGCGGACGTTCGTGACGTGCTGGAGGAGATGCAGAGCCACCAGATCCGCCGGCTGCCCGTGATCCGGAACAAGAGGCTGGTGGGCATGATCAGCGAGGCCGACCTCGCGCAGCACCTCTCCGACGACCAGTTGGCCCACTTCGTGGAGAAGGTCTACGCGCGCGCCTGACCCTGCTCGGCCGTTGCCAGGACCGTCCGGGCCACCTGGCCCGGGCGGTCCAGCATGATCAGGTGTCCGGCGGGTTCCGCGACCTCGAAGCGGGCGCCGAGCAGGTCGGCGAGAGCCGCCTGGCGGGACAGCCAGTGCAGGGCCGAGCGCCCGGCCGAGCCGTCGTGGCCGGCGAGGACGGTGGTGGGGGCGGTCAGCGGGTGCGCCGCACGCAGGACCTGCAGTTCGGCGGCCATGTCCAGGTAGCGGGAGTTCTCCAGCAGGGCGCCGCGCCAGACCCGGCCGGTGCGGTAGCAGCGGCGTACGAGGTCACGTGGGGCCGGGTCGGAGCCGCCGGTCCGGGAGGCCCGTACGGTGGCGCGCCGGGCCGACGGGCCCAGCGCGGCCGGCAGTCCGGCGGCGGTCAGGGCCCGGCCGAGGGCGCGGGCGGCGCCGGTGCGCAGTGCGGCGGGCAGGGCCGTACGCGGGGATTCCTCGACGCTGCCGTCGACCAGGACCAGTGCGGCGGTGCGCTCCGGGTACAGGCGGGCGAAGGCCTCGGCGTGGAACCCGGCGATGGAGTGTCCGACGACGGTGACGGGGCCGGCGGCGCGGGCGCCGAGCCCCAAGGCGTCCAGCAGTCCGGCGATCCGGTGGGCCTCCCCGGCGGTGGTGGGCGGTTCGGTGGCGGGGCCGCTGAGGCCGTGTCCGGGGCGGTCGAAGCGGACGACGGTGCGGCCCGCGGCGACGAGCGGCGCGACGACCGGGTCCCAGTCGAACCAGGCCATGGCGAGCCCGGCACTGAGGACGCACACGGGTCCCCGGCCTTCGACGACGACGTGCAGCGCAACCCCGTCAGGCCCGTCAGGCCCGTCAGGCCCGTAGACGCCATCGACGCCATGAACTCCATGGACGCCATCGACGGCGCCGACGCGGACGAACCGGCCGGTGATACTCACGTACGGCCTTCCTCGTGGACGGAACAGGCGAGCAGGCCCAGCCAGAGCGCGACAAGGAGCACTTGGAGCCGCTGGCCGGCGCCCAGGGCCCAGGTCCCGTGCCCGGCGGTGAACAGGGCTATCGCGGACAGCGTCCAGACAGTGGCGAGCAGTTCGAGGACGACGAGAGCGGGGCCGTAGCGGGCGAGCGGGGCGAACCAGCCGTAGCGGCGGGCGGCGACCGTGAGGGCCACCAGGCCGACGAGGGCGCCGGTCATGGCGAGGCTGCTGCTGACGGCGTGGGCCTGGTGGGTGGCGGGGACCAGTCCCGCGGTCTCCCGGGCGGCGCATTCGGGGTCCACGGTGGGGGTGCAGCTCAGCGGCAGCCAGGCGTCGGCGGCGGTGGCCGCGCCGAAGAGGGCGATGCCGGCCCAGCCGATGACCGCCCAGGAGCGGCGGGACTCCGCGTACGTCAGCAGCCGGACCAGGGCCAGGAACCCTCCGGAGAAGGCGAGCAGCCCGGCGATGAAGTCGGTGGCCCGGAAGAGGCCGCCGAGCGGCCGGTCCTGGGCGGCGAGCTCGCTGACGTACGTCTCGATGGGGTTGAGGCCCGTGGAGAGGACGACTTCGAGCACCCACGCGGTGTAGGCGGCCGCGGCGAGACCGATCAGGGTGGCGACCGGCCAAGCGGTCCGCGGCGAGAGTCCGTGTGCGGACATGATGTGACTAATCCTCAGCAGACTGGGGGTCGATCCTCCGATCGGATACCTACCCCCGGTAGGGTTCCCGTCATGACGCGCAGTGCTCGGCGAGCCGCCCCGGGGGCCCGGTTGCCGCTGCTCGCCGCACTGTTGCTGGGCATCGTCACCATGCACACCCTGGGCCATCCGACCGAGTCACACGCCATGCAAGACGTGTCCCCGGCCCACTCCGTTGCCTCGGCGGAGCGGCCGGCCCCGACCGCGCACGGTGGCACGCGCCACACCACGGCCCCGGCCGTCGGCATGCCCTCCCCCGCGGTCCCCTCGTGGGGGTACGGGATGCCCGCGACCGAGATGGACCCCATGTCGGTCTGCCTCGCCGTGCTCGCGGGGCTCGTCGTGCTGCTCATCGGCGCCGGCCGGACCGGATCCCGACGCGCCGCGCCGCTCGGGGGCGCGGCCCGCATACCGGGCCGGTCCGGCGGCGGTCCGGACCCACCCTCGCCCCGCGAGCTCCTCACCCGGTTGGCGGTCCTGCGGGTATAGGCCGGCGCCGCCGCCCCCGCGTGTCCGCGCATGCCGGGGCGGCGCCCGACCGTGCCCCTGTACCCGTAACACCACACCCATGAGGTGCTTCCCATGCGCTCTCTTCCCACCCGTCGCACCGTGCTCGGAGCGTCCGCGGCCGTCCTCGGCGCCGGGCTGCTCACCGCCTGCTCCGGGTCCGCCGGGTCCGCCGGGTCCTCCGGCGGATCCGGGGCCACCGGCCACGGCTCGATGAACCACGGCGGCTCCGCCGCCGACGTGCCCGAGGGGTACGTGGACCCGGCCGGGCCCGAGGTGCGGGCCGCCGAGGCCGCCCGCAAGGCCACCGGCCCCCTCACCGAGGTCAGGATGACCGCCACCGCCACCCCGCTCGACCTCGGCGCCGGCATCACCGTCCGCTCCTGGGCGTACGGGGACAGGCTACCGGGCCGGGAGGTACGGGCCACCGCGGGCGGCACGCTCGCCCTCACCCTGGCCAACAACCTTCCCGAGGCCACCTCCCTGCACTGGCACGGCCTCGCCCTGCGCAACGACATGGACGGGGTCCCGGGACTGACCCAGCGGGACATCGCCCCGGGCGCGTCCTTCCCGTACACGTTCGCCGTCCCGACGCCGGGCACGTACTGGTTTCACCCGCACACCGGGGTCCAGCAGGACCGCGGCCTGTACGCCCCGCTGATCATCGAGGACCCCAAGGAGCCCCTCTCCTACGACAAGGAGTGGGTGGTGGTCCTGGACGACTGGATCGACGGGGTGGACGGCGCCACCCCCGACGCCGTCCTCGCCGAGCTCCGCAAGGGCATGCGCGGCAACGGCGGAGCCCACGCGGCCCACGGCGAGAGCGCCTCCCCCTCCCCCAGCGGCACCACCCAGCGCTCCTACGTCGCCATGGGCGGCCACAGCGACTACCTCGGCGGGGACGCGGGCGACGTCGTCTACGCGCACTACCTGATCAACGGGCGGGTGGCGGACGACCCTTCGGTCCTCACCGCCAAGCCCGGCGACCGGATCCGGCTGCGCATCATCAACGCCGGCGGGGACACCGCCTTCCGCATCGCCCTCGGCGACCACGAACTGACGGTCACCCACACCGACGGCTACCCGGTGGAACAGACGAAGGCGGGCTCACTGCTGCTGGGCATGGGCGAGCGGTACGACGCCCTGGTCACCGCCAAGGACGGGGTGTTCCCCCTCACCGCGCTGGCCGAGGGCAAGGAGGGCTCGGCGCTCGCGGTGCTGCGCACCGGAGCGGGGACGGCGCCCACGGCCGCGACCCGGCCGCCCGCACTGGACGCGCCGCCGCTGACGGCGGACGCGCTCAAGGCCGCCGCATCGGTCGCGCTCGCGCCGCGCGAACCGGACCGTACGGTGCAGATCCGGCTCACCGGCTCCATGTACACGTACAACTGGGCCTTCGACGGCAAGCCGTACACCCCCGCCCAGCGGCACCCGGTGAAGGCGGGCGAACGGGTCCGGCTGGTGTTCGCCAACGCCACGCGCATGTGGCACCCGGTGCATCTGCACGGGCACACCTTCGCGCTGGGCGGGCAGGGGGGCGGGGCGCGCAAGGACACCGCGATCCTCCTGCCGGGGCGCAGGCTCACGGTGGACTTCGACGCCGACAACCCCGGGTTGTGGATGACGCACTGCCACAACGTCTACCACTCGGAGTCCGGGATGATGACAGTGCTCGGCTATCGGTCGTAGGTCACGGCCTCCCGCCCGGCCCCGACGCGGGGCGGGCGGGCGGGAATTCGGGTGGGCCTCGGGCGCGGGCATGGCACCCTTGCGGAGATCACGACTGCCGCGACAAGAGGATGACTCCGCCGGTATGAGCACCC
>NZ_JBSGZP010000541.1:0-5203 GCF_053611065.1 Streptomyces sp. NPDC054840 | reverse complement strand
GGGTGCAACGGCCCGGACCGACCCGGTGTTCTACAGGTGGCGGCGCACCGGCCGAAGCATGACGACGAACGAGGAGTGTGGACCATGGCGTGGGACGGCGAGAAGCCGCTTCTGCTGCTGATCGGAAGCAGCGGTCAGCGCAGCAGGGAGTTCATTCTGCGGACGGTGAGCACGCGTTACGCGTTATGGCTCCTCCAGCCGGCACCGGTGAGCTGGGAAGAGCCGTACGTCGTGGGCTCCACGACCGTGGACAACACCGACCCGGACGCGCTGACGGCGGCCGCCCGGCGGGTGGCCGCCGAGCACGAGGTGGCCGGTGTGTTCTGCTACGACGAGGGGCTCGTCACCCCCGCCGCGCACGTGGCCCGGGCTCTCGGGCTGCCGGGCAACTCCCCCGAGTGCGTCATCGCCTGTCGGGACAAGGCCGCCACGCGCTCCGCGCTGGAGACGGCCCGGGTGCCCCAGCCGGCCTCGATCGGGGTACGGTCCCTGGCCGAGGCCCGGGCGGCGGCGGAGAAGATCGGCTTCCCCGTGGTGCTGAAGCCGCGCGGGCTGGCCGGCGGGATGGGCGTGCGCAAGGCCGACGGCCCCGAGGACGTGGAGAGCGCCTACCGGGCGGCTTCCGGCGCCTCCTACCCCGGTGTTCCCGTCTTCGACGTGTCGGTGCTCGTCGAAGAGTTCGCCGACGGCCCCGAGATCAGCGTCGACGCGGTCTTCTTCGACGGGGAGTGCGTGCCGCTCGTCGTCGCCCGCAAGCAGGTCGGCCTGGCTCCCTTCTTCGAGGAGACGGGTCACGAGGTCGACGGCGCCGACCCGCTGCTGACCGATCCCGGGCTGCTGGCGGCGCTGCGGGCCGCGCACGCCGCCCTGGACTTCCACACCGGCGTCAGCCACACCGAGTTCCGCATCACCGCGGACGGACTGCGCCTGATGGAGGTCAACGCCCGCCTCGGCGGCGACATGATCCCCTACCTCGGGGAGCTCGCCACCGGCGTCGACGTCGCGATGGCGGCGGCGGACACCGCCGCGGGGGTCCGACCGGACACCGGGGTCCGCCACCGCAAGGCCGCGGCCATAGCCTTCCTGTATCCGGACGAGGACATCGAGGTCGATGCCGTGACCGTCCACGAGGACCGCTTCCCGGCCGATGTCCACAGCGCCGACGCGATGGCGGGTCCCGGTGCGGTGCTGCGGCTGCCGCCGCGCGGCTACATCTCCCGCTACGCCCGCGTGATCGCCCTCGCCGACTCGGTCGAGCAGGCCCGCGCGGCCCTGCTGAGCGCCCCCGAGATCGTGGAGCTCGACTCCCGCCCGGCGGAGGTACCCGCTCCGTGACGAACACCGGACACGACTCTCCGGAGGGCCGCAAGGCCGACCGGCCGTCCGTCGTACAGACCCTGCGCGGGATCCCGGGACCGATCTGGCTGGTCCTGGTCGGCATGCTGATCAACCGGCTGGGAAATTTCCTCCAGATCTACCTGGTGCTCTACCTCACCGACAAGGGCTTCAGCACGTCCGCGGCCGCCTTCGCGCTCGGTGCGTACGGGGTGGGATCGGTCGTCGGCGTCCTGGCGGGCGGTTCGATCTCGGACCGGGTCGGCCACGCGTGGACCATCGTCGGCTCCATGGCCCTCGCCGGCCTGCTCACCCTCAGCCTGGTCCACCTCGACAGCCTGCCCGTGGTGATCACGGTGGCCGCGGTGATCGGCATCGCGGCCCAGGCCTACCGGCCCGCCTCCTCGGCGCTGCTGGTGGAGGCCACCCCCGAGGAACACCACGTGATGGTGTTCGCGGTCTACCGCATGGCGTTCAACCTCGGCACCACCGCGGGCCCGCTGCTCGGCGCCCTGCTCATCAGCTACTCGTACAACCTGATGTTCTACATCGACGCGGTGACGTCGGTCGGCTTCGCCCTCTTCGCCCTGGTCCTGGTCCGCACCGGCCAGGCCGCCGCTCCCGACCCCGGGGATCCGCAGGCCGACGGCCGTTCGTACCTGGCCGTGCTCCGCGACCGGCGCTACCTGCTGTTCCTGCTGGCGCTGTTCCTCAACGCCGTCGTCTACATCCAGCACACCTCCGCGCTGCCGCTCCAGCTCAAGGCCGACGGTCACGGACCGACCTTCTACTCCACCCTGCTCTCGCTGAACGCGGCCATGGTCATCTGCCTGGAGCTGCTGTTCACCAAGTACGTGCAGCACCTCCCCGGACGGTTCGCCGTCGCGCTGGGCGTCGGCCTGGTCGGCGTCGGCATGAACCTGTACGTGGCAGGTCCCGGCATGGCCGTGTTCGTGATCGCGACGGTGGTCTGGACGGTCGGCGAGATGATCGGCACCCCGACCGCCTCCGCCTGGCCCGGCAAGGTCGCCCCCGCGCACCTGCGGGGCCGCTACATCGCGGCCTCCGCCTTCCCGATGCAGATCGGCTACGCGGTGGGCCCGGTGATCGGCATCGCGGCGTGGCAGGCCTCGGCCGCCTCCGTGTGGTGGCTGTGCGGAGCACTGACCGCCGTCGCCGTCGTCGTCACCCTGATCGGCATGGCCGAGCCCCCCGCCGGCAAGCAGCGGCGGACCCCGGACGCCGAACCGGCGGCCGCGCCGGCGCCCGCCGAAACACCCTGAGCCCCCTCCCCGTGCCGCGGTTCTCCGGCACGCCGTGATCCGGAAGTGAGCGAAGCTGCCCATGGCCTACGCAGACGGCATCGAGAATTTCGTGAAGACGGTCGACGGCGCCCTGCCGCCCGACTTCTACACCTACCCCGTCGAACGACAGCGCGCCCTGTACGACGGGCTGACCGAGGTCCTCCCGATCCCCGTGCCCGAGGGCGTGACCCACCGGGACGCGAGCGTCACCCACGGCGGGCGGACCGCCCGGATCCGCATCTACGAGCCGGCCCGGCGCACGGGCGACGCCGTGCTGTTCTACATACGCGGCGGCGGCTTCGTCATCGGCTCCCTCCACAGCCACCACAGCCTGGTCGCCGAACTCGCCGACCGCACCGGCCTGGTGACGATCGCCCTCGACTTCGGCATGGCTCCGGAGAACCCGCACCCCGGCCCGCTGGAGGACTGCTACGCCGGACTGTGCGGCACGCTGGCCGACCTGCCCGCCCTCGGACTCGACGGCATCGACCCCGAGGGCGCGGTGCTCTGCGGCGAGAGCTCCGGGGCCAACATGGCCGTGGTCCTCTCGATGATCGCCCGCGACCGGGGCGGCCCCCGGCTGCGCGGCCAGGCGGTGATCAGCCCGGTGCTCGACTTCACCCGGTGGCGGCACGGCGGCGAGGACGCGCCCCTGCTCTCCGGCGGGGAGATGGAGTTCTACACCGCGTGCTACTGCCCGGAGCCCGGGCAGGCGGAGCTCCCGTACGTCTCGCCGCTGCTCACCGGCGCCTTCCACGACCTGCCGCCGGCGTACGTCGTGGGCTGCGAGATGGACTCGCTGCGCGTGGACGCCGAGAAGTACACCGCCCGGCTGCGGCAGAACGGCACGCCGGTGACGTACGTGATGGAGGAGGGGATGGTGCACGCCCCGGTGCGCGCCCGCCGGATCAGCGAGCCGGCCGGGGAGTTCTTCGCGCGCTACTGCGACGCCGTGGCCGCTCTGGCGGCCGGAGAGGCGGCCGGCCGTGACGAGCGCTGAGCGGATCCCGGACGCACCGCACGGCCCCTGTGTGATCGTCGACCCGTACTCCTCGGGGGCCCTGTTCGCACAGGCGCTGGCCGACCACGGCGTCCCGGTGGTGGCGGTGGTCACCGGCCCCCGGCCGCCGGAGGCCTACGCCGGCTCGTACCGGCCACAGGACTTCCCCGAGATCATCGTCTACGAGGGCGATCTGGAGACCGTCGTGGAGCGGCTGCGGGCGCTGGACCCGCGCTGCGTCGTGGCGGGCTGCGAGTCCGGGGTGGAACTGGCCGAACGGCTCGCGCCGCTCGTGACGCCCGAGCGGTGCAACGTACCCGAACTCGCCGCGGCTCGCCGGGACAAGAGCAGCATGGCGGCCGCCGTCCTGGCGGCGGGCCTGCCGGTCATCCCGCAGATCTGCACCGATGACGCCGACGAGGTGGCGGCCTGGCTGGAGCGCGAGGGCCTGGCCGGGGCGGACCTGGTCGTCAAGCCGCCCAAGAGCGCCAGCACCGACGGTGTGATCAAGCTGACCGGCGGCGAGGACTGGCGGACGGTGTTCGCGCGCCAGCTCGGCCGCGTCAACCAGTTCGGCGAGGTCGACGACCGGCTCCTGGTACAGAAGTTCGTCACCGGCACCGAGTACGTGATCGACACCTTCAGCCACGACGGCAAGCACGCCGTGGTCGACGTGTGCGCCTACCGCAAGGTCGACAACGGTCCGCACATGGCCGTCTACGACACCATGCGATGGCTCCCCCCGGACGATCCGGCCCTCCCCGGCCTCACGGAGTACGTCTTCGGCGTCCTGGACGCGGTGGGTCTGCGGTTCGGCTCGGCCCACGTCGAGGTGATGGGGACGGCGGAGGGACCGCTGCTCATCGAGCTGGGTGCCCGGCCGCACGGCGGCGGTCAGCCGCGCTTCAACCGCAACGCCACCGGCGACAGCCAGATCGACCGGACCGTGCGCTGGCTGACCGGGGGCGAACTCCCGCAGAGCTACGAGCTGCTCGTCCACCAGATGTGCGTCTTCCACATCGCGCCCCGCTCCGGAACCGTCAGCGGTACGGCCGCCCTGGACGGCGTCCGCGACCTCCCCAGCCATCACTTCTCGATCCAGAACCTGGCCGACGGCGACCACGTCCGGGCCACCCGGGACCTGGTGGACAGTCTCAACTTCGGGTTCGTGATCCTCGCCCACCCCGACGCCGAACAGATCCAGCGGGACTACGAGGCCGTCCGGGCCGCCGAGCGCGGGCTTTCCATCGAGGAGCAGCGATCAACACCGCCGCTTTCCTGATCAGTTCCCTGGTGGTGATCATGGCGCCCGGACCCGATCTCGTCCTGATCACCCACCTGGTGCTGAACGGTTCCCTGCGGGTGGCCACCGCCGCCGCGCTCGGCATGATCGCCGCAGGGGCCGTCCAGGCCGGGCTCGGCGCGGCCGGGCTGGCCGCGCTCCTCGCGCCCACCCCGGGCCTCTTCGCGGCCTTCCGCTGGGCCGGCGCGGTCGTGCTGCTCGGCTGGGCCGTGCTCGCCGTGCGGCGGGCCACCGGCCGGGCCGGCGCCGAGGCCCCGGCGC
>NZ_JBSGZP010000540.1:0-5214 GCF_053611065.1 Streptomyces sp. NPDC054840 | reverse complement strand
GGTGACCGCGGTGTGGGCGAATGTCCAGGCGACGAACTTCCCCGAGCGCGCCGAGGCGCTGGCCGACGAGATCGCCGAGGCCGACCCTCACCTCGTGGGCGTCCAGGAAGCCGTTCTGTGGCGCAGCCAGACGCCCGCCGGGCCGGGCAGCGCCACCCACGTGGAGTACGACTTCCTGCAGATCCTTCTCGACGAGCTCTCTGCCCGGGGCAAGCACTACAAGGCCGTGGCCAGCGTCACCGTCGGCAGCGACTTCGAGGCACCGCGCTCCACGCCCACCGGCCTGCAGGACATCCGCCTCACCGACCGCGACGTACTCCTGGCCCGGACCGACCTGCCCGCACGCAAGTTCTCCGTGGCGAACGCGCGGGCCGCCCGGTTCCAGAACCACGTGCCCCTCTGCCGCCCCGTGCTGGGCTGCCCGCCCAACCCGCCCCTGCGGATCGAGCGCGGCTGGGTCGCGGCCGACGCCACGCTGCGAGGCCGCACCACGCGGGTGGTGACCACGCATCTCGAGCCCGCCGCCCCGGCGGTCCAGGAAGCACAGACCGATGAACTGCTCGCCGGCCCGCTGAACACCACGCTCCCCACCGTGCTGCTGGGCGACCTCAACTCGGCTGCCGGCGGAGTCGGCGCGACACCGGGGATGAACACCCAGAGCTACAACCGTCTCCTGGCCGCCGGATTCACCGACGCCTGGATCACCACCCGCCACCGCAACTCCGGCTTCACCTGCTGCCAGGCCCCCGACCTGCGCAATCCCACCTCCCACCTCACCCAGCGCATCGACTACGTGCTCTTCCGCGGCAAGGTCACCGCACTGTCGACCAACCGGGTGGGCGAGGCGCAGGCCGACCGAACTCCGTCAGGACTGTGGCCCTCCGACCACGCCGGCGTCAGCGGTGTGCTCCGGCTGCGTTGAGTGACACCCACGCAGGAGTAGAACCCTTCAGGACGGGCCACCTCCAATGCCCGCCGCGCGGAGGCTCCGCCACAGGGGCCTCCGCTTGGGGAATCAGGTGGCGCTCAAGGCATGGATCGTGGGCAATTGCCTGAACCCTCACAACCGGCTACCGCCCGGCTACAGGAGCGGCCTGGTGCACTCCCGCGCCCAACTGCTCCACCCACACCGGTACCCACCAGGCGTGTCTCGTCCGCGGGCAGTGCCGAAACCAGCTCGTCATGGGTCGGATTGCCCTCCAGCTCCGGCACCAGCACACTGCCGAGGCCGAAGCGGAGGACCACGGTACGCGCCGGGCGAGCAGGGGCTCGCCGTGGCCGCGGTCCAAGGCAGTGTCAGTTGCCCTGACCTGGCTGACGACGGACGTGCGTTTCTGTCATGCCACTACCGGGACCGATCCGGCAGCCGTGAACGCATACCTGGTAAAGAACACTCAGATCGGCCAAGTAGCGCGCTAAAGGGTCAACCAGGGGGTTCTGGCGTGGTCAGACCCCAGAGCTGGCGAGCAGTGCGACTCTGTGGCGACGCAAGGGACGCCGCAGCACTGCCCCGACGGAGACTGCCAGGCTGGTTGATAGGTCTTTAGCTAATGTGCTAAATATCGAACATGACAGAAGCTCAGGACGAGGCAGGAGTCTTCCGCGCACTTGCTGATCCGACGAGGCGCCAGATCCTTGAGGACCTCAGAGGCGGTGAGCTCGCGGCAGGCGAGATCGCGAGCAGGTTTGCGATCAGTGCGCCGTCTATTTCACGGCATCTCGGCGTGCTCAAGGGGGCGGGGCTGGTCACCGAGCGCCGGGATGGCAACCGGATCCTCTACACACTGGCCGAGGATCGCCTGGCGACCTGCATCGGTCGGTTTCTCAGCGCCGTCTGCCCCGAGCAGATCGTCCTGCGCCACACCAAATGGCGCCCCGGGGCGCAGAGCGAGGGATCATGAGGCAACTACGTTTGTCCAGCGTCGTCGAACGACGGCTTCTGGTGAACTACCGGGTCGCCCCGGACGCCGTGGCACGCCTGCTTCCCGAGCCATTGCGCCCGCAACTGGTGCACGGCCACGCGGTCGCGGGCATCTGCCTACTGCGGCTGGGAAGTGTCCGGCCGACCTGGGCACCCAAGGGGTTCGGGCTACGGAGCGAGAACGCGGCGCATCGCATCGCCGTTGAATGGGACGGACCGGACGGCGTCGAGACCGGCGTCTACATCCCTCGCCGCGACACCGCCTCGCGGCTCAATGTCTGGGCAGGAGGCCGCGTCTTCCCCGGTGAACACGGCCGCGCCCGTTTCGAGGTGTACGAGACACCCGGCCAGGTGCGTGTCGCCTTCGCGACGTTGGACAACGACACCCGGGTGGACGTCACCGTCGAGCTGTCCGACGAGCTGCGGGGCAGCGAACTCTTCACCGATCTCGCCGAGGCCTCCCGCTTCTTTCAAGATGGGGCGAAGGGATACTCGGCCACCAAGCCCGGCCGCCACCTGGACGGCATGGAACTGCACACCGACGTCTGGCACGTGGAAGCCGGCCGGGTCCGCTCCGCCGCATCGTCCTTCTTCGACGACCCAGCCCTCTTCCCGCCAGGGAGCGCAACCCTGGACTGCGCCCTGGTCATGCGCAACGTTCCCGCCAGTTGGCGCCCGCTCCCGATCATGGCCGCTGGCCGAGGCGCCCCACTCGCCAAGTGAAGGGTTCCGACCTCGCTTCCGTGAGGCCTCACTCGGGCGCCGGGCCGACTGCCTTCAGCGAAAGAGAGTCCCGCGCGGCTCGCGCGGTTGCACGGCGGCTGCCTGGCCCGGACCCGGGCTTCTGAGAGGTCCTCGGAGGGAACCAAAAGAGCGAACTCGCCTCGTCACGGAGCACCAGAACTGCCATGTGACCCCGCGCGCCTGGTGACATCGCAGACAGCGGTCGGCGCGCTGAGCGGCCCCCGGCCGTCACCGGTGAGCACCTGCCTCGCCTCGCCCTCCATGCAGGTGCTCACCCAGCCCCTTCAGCCGGTGGCCGCCCTCGGCCCGGCTGAACAGCCGGCTACGCCGGCGTTCCGAGATCGCCTTCGACGACCGTCTGGATGATCTGAGGCCGGTCC
The DNA here is from genome assembly GCF_053611065.1 of Streptomyces sp. NPDC054840. NCBI lineage: Bacteria > Bacillati > Actinomycetota > Actinomycetes > Kitasatosporales > Streptomycetaceae > Streptomyces > Streptomyces sp. NPDC054840. The sequence goes on along the minus strand of NZ_JBSGZP010000540.1, from coordinate 2,169 downwards.
CAAAGGGCCAGGATCTCGTTCGCGATGGCCACGATCGGCAGGGGGTCCTGGTTGCCATGCACCTCGATGGCTGCGGCCGACAGGCTGCGGGGTACAGCTCCGGCGTCCAGGAGGACCCTCCAGTCTTCCGGGCCGAGGTCCAGGAACTCCAACCCGGTGAGCTTGGCGATCTCCAGCGGGTCGGCCAGGGTGCCGGGGTAAGCGGCGAGAGTGCGGAGGCGGGGCAGCCCCATGACGGGGGCGAGGCTGAGCGGCGCATCGTCCCACACGCCGATGGACAGAGCCTCCAGGCCCGGGTGCGCGGCGGCCTGGATGCTGGGCAGGCTTGCGATGTTGACCCTGGCCACGGCAGAAGGCCTCTGCTGTCGCGGTCCGCCGGGCTTCGCGCTGAGCCGGCCCAGCACCAGGTCGGTGAGGGAGTCGGCGACGAGCGCGGCGCCGATACTCTCCTCGTGGGAAAGCATGATGACTTGGCCCGTGCGTCCGCGGGGACCGGGTGTCAGATCGACGGCCAACCGGTCTCCGCCGCCGTTGTCACCGAAGGCGATCCAGCCGGGTGAGCCGACGAGGCCCTGCACCATGGCGTCGGGCCGGGTGACGACCGCCTCCATCGCAGCGAACTCCCAGCGACAGTGACGCGACGCCGCGTCGGCGACGTACAGGCTGTCGAGATCGAACAGCTCGAACCCGACCGCTGCGCACTCGCTCATCGCTGCCTCGCAGTCGTCACCCAGGTCCTCCCACCGTGCCCGTGTCACCCGGTAGAGGACCTTGAGCTCGTCGGGCAGCACGACGCCCAGACGAGCTTCGGCGGCGGCGATCTCCTCCTCCGTCGCGCCGACGGCGTGCGGCAAGCGTTCACGCAGCGTCCGCTCAAGCAACTCCAGGTCCGCCGAAGGGGCCGGCGCTGCCCCGGGAACCGGTTCCGGGAGACGGCGCCACGGCTCGGGGAGAGATCCGTCCACCAGGATGAGCGCACCCGGGTGCGGGGTGCCGATGCCGGGTTCGACGGCGGGGCTGGGACCCAGCAGGCGGAGCACGGTCTTCCCGGTCGGATGGATCTCCGCCGAGAACGAGATGTCGTCGACTCCGGCGGCCGCGAGCGCGCTCTGCACCCGCTTCACCGCGTCGAGCTCCTCCTGCATGTCCTCCACCTGAGCGGCCCGGCCGGGCGGCGGCATCCGTCGCGTCAGAGCCAGACTCCAGCCCCCTCGGCCTATACGTCCTGCCACCCGAACGGACCTGGCACCGTGCTCCCGCGCCTGTTCGGCCAGAAGGAGCCGCAGCACCGGCTCCCAGGTCGCGAAGTCGCTTATCGATGCCGTGGAGAGCTTCCGATCAACCATGCGCAGACCGTACGCGGGCCCGCTGACATCAGGAGGCACCGGGCCCACGCCGACGGACCAGGTCTTCGCCGACGAGGTCACCCGCGGCTGCCGGTCGCGCGCCGCCGGGCAGCAGTGACGCCGCCAGCAGCCCCACGGCCGTCAACGCGGCCAGCGCCACCAGCGACGAGCCATGCGGTCCGGCGCTCGCGGCGACCGCGATCCCGAGGGCGGGGCCGACGTTCATGGCCGTCTGCTTGAGCCCCCCGACCACCCCGGCGTATCCGGCCGGGGCCTCGCCGACCACCGCCCCGGTGGCCGTGACCATGACGGTGGTGAACCCGGCGCCGAGCACCCCGAAGGCCATCGCGGACGCGGAGCCCAGCCCGGCGATCCCTGCGACGACCAGTCCCGTACCGGCCAGCGCGGTCCGGCGCGCCCCGAACCGGCGCAGCGCCAGGCCCGCCACCGGCGCTCCCGCGACCATCAGCGCCGTCAGCGGCAGCACCCGCACGCCGGTGGCGAGCGGGTCCAGCCCCTCGACGTCCTGGAGGTGGAACGTGGCCGTGAACAGCGCCCCGAACATGCCCGCCGAGACGATCAGCAACAGCCCCATCGAGGCCGTCACCGCCGTGGACCGGGCCACCGCGGGCGGCAGGAACGGCTGCGCGGCCCGGCGCTCGCGTCGTACGAACAGGGCCGCGAGCCCGACGGCACCGCCGAAGCCGATGACGGTGGGCGCGGCGGTCCACCCGTACGCGGGCACGCCGACCAGCGCGTGCACGAACACCGCGAGGGCGGTGGCGAGCAGGGCGGCGCCGGCAAGCTCCAGCCGCCCCCGCTC
>NZ_JBSGZP010000539.1:0-5223 GCF_053611065.1 Streptomyces sp. NPDC054840 | reverse complement strand
CCCGCGAGGAGGTCGCCCGCTATGCCCACCGCGCCGTAACCGCCGAGGCCGCCGGCCTCGGCGACCGGGGAGAACTCCGGCGCGGGCCCGCCGGCGCGGGCCAGGCTCGTGGCGACGGTGCCGATACCGGGCCGACGGAAGAACAGGCGCACGCCGTCGCCCTCCGGGCGCACCGAGAGCGCGCCCGTCGTCTGGGGCAGCCCGGTCGCAAGGGGGCCGCCGAACGGAGCGTCCGGTGCCGGCTGGACCCAGGCCAGCACGGACCCGGCCGTGGCCGCGTACACGTGGCGCCGCCCCGCCGCATCGGTCGCGGTGACCGGGTCGCCTTGGAGGCCGGTGCCGCCCAGGCTCTGCCAGGCCCCGAAGTCGCCGCCCGCGGTCTCCTGCGCCCGGGCGCGCAGCGTCCGCCGGGAGTCGCGTACGTACACCGTCATCCGGCCCTCGTCGTCGACGGCGACGGACGGACCGCCGATCGCCGAGGTGCCGGACCTGTCCACGGCGTCCGGGGTGCCCAGCGACCGCCACGGGCCGAATCCGCCGTCGACCTCGCTCTGGACGGCGTAGACGATCTCCCGGCCGTACTCCTGGGGCGTCGCGCCCAAGGTGGTACGGGTGGCGAACACGCCGATCCGGCCGTCCCAGAGGCGGACGGCCGCCGCCCCGGCGTCGATGCCGTCGCCGGGCAGGAACGCGGGGCCCTGCCAGAGGGCCTGCGGGCCGCTGCGCGACCAGTACGCCATACGGCCGTCCAGCGCGGCGAAGGCCCACAGCCGTCCGGAGACGCCCTCGGTCATCCAGGAGGTGCCGTCACCGCGGCTGTAGCGGATGGTCTGGCTCCAGCCGGCGCCGGTGGGACGGGTGGCGGTCTTGCGGTCGCCGCAGCCGGCGGGGCTGCCGCACCAGTCCTGGTGGTCGGTCCAGGCGTAGGTCTTGAGGTAGCCGAGCTTCTCCTCGGCCGTCTGCGGGTCGAGTGTCGGGGGCAGTGAGCTGTTCGGGTAGCTCACGTAGTTCTGGACCGAGAAGTGCGGCCGGTCCGTGGTCCTGGCGTACCGCTCGGCGGCGGCCTGCACGAAGCGGGCGCCGTACACGTGGTCCTGGTGGTCGAGGAAGGCGCCGCCGTCCGCCCTCCCCGGGGTCGGGTCCTGCGTGCGTATCGTCGTCGGCCGGTACGCCTCGAACACGCCCGCTATGGCGGCCACGGCCTGGTCCTTGGTGTACGAGAACCAGTCCTTGACCGGCGTCCCGGAGGTGAGCTGGGCGCCCAGGGCGGGGGTTCGGCCGTCCCACAGGCCACGGAGACTCTCCGGGTTGTCCCCGGAGATGCTGCGGGCCTCGCGCAGCTCCATCCACACGAGGTTGACCTCGGGGCGGGCGACCAGGACGTCCACCTCGGCGCTGCCGCCGCCGGCGGTCGGTACGGACCTGCGCTGCCAGGCGCCGGCGCGGTCCCCGGTGGCCATCTCCGCGTAGGCGGCGCGTATGCCGTTCTGCCGGGCCTCCGCGTAGGCGGCGCGGTCGGCGGGGCCGGCGGCGTCCTGCAGGTGGGGGCTGTGGGCCTCGTTCCTGCCGTCGGACTCGCCGGAGGTCAGGTAGACGGTGGTGACCTTGATGCCGGTCGATATGGAGCGGCTGAGGTCGGGGTTCATGAAGAAGAGGTCGTCGTCGGGGTGCGCGACGACCTGGAGGGCGGAGCCCTCGGTCACGCTCGCGGCGATCACCACCTCGGGGGCCGCCGGCGGGCGCTCGGTCCCGTGTCCGTACGCCCAGGCCGTCATGCCGGCGGTGCCGACGGAGAACGCGGCGAGCAGGGCCGCGAGTCGGGTGCGGCGGGCCAGGGACATGTACAGCGCCTTGAGGGTCGGGCCGGTGCGGCGATCCGCCTGGGAGGTCGATCGGTGTCCCGATGGCTCCAGTGCTTCCGGAGACGACCGGGGCCGATTATGTCCCGCCCGTGGGGGGCTGACACACCATCAAGTCGCTTATGAGCACAAAGGGAGTTGTGAGAAAAAGACAACATTTTGTCCTATTTGTCGATCCTTGTGCGGTTGACCCGGAAAACAGGCCGGAACCGGCGTATATGCTGGCCACCTGCGGGTTGCGTGGAATCGACACGACCGCCGAGCATGCCGGCCTCTTCGCCACCGACCCCCACAAGTGGCGCATTCCACACCCTGGCCGACCGGCGGCGGCAGTGACGCAGCTCTCACCGCCGCTGAGAGGCCGACGAGCGGCCGACGAGGCGGTTCCCGGAGTCCGGGCGCCTCGCCCGCCCCGGCATTACCCTGGACGGAGCCACCGCACAGACCGAACCGCTGGGACGCGGGGCCTGTACGGGGCAGGGCCGGTATCGCGCGAGTGCCGGGAGAGGTACTGCCGCGGCCCTCGCCCGACAGCCTCAGTCCTCCGTAGGGACGAACCTGGCGAGCGAAGTCCAGTCCAGGGGACGCACGATCGCGGCCAGGCGGGCGAAGGGATCCTGCCCAGCCGTCTGGAACCACATCACCGAGAGCTTTGTGTGCCCAGGCTCTGCCATGTCCTCGGGAGTCCACCATGACGTCAGCCGAGCACCGACCACCTCGCGCGGCAGCCACTCCTCGACCCGCCCCTCCATATCGGCTCGGAGCTTGTCGAGGTCGTGCACATACAGATGCGGCGTCGCCGCCATCGCCTTCTCGATGCCTTGGAGACGAAAACGACGGTGCAGGTACGGTGTGCCTTCGAGCATCCCTTCACGGTCGTCGTCCACCGTGAGCGCGCGGAGCTCGGCGTGTACCGGTCCCACCTGATAGCTGCGCAACCCGTCGGTAGTCATCTTCAGTGGCCGCCGTCCGGGCGCAGTTCGATGTGGTCCGGGGCGAGGTCGACCGCCACGCGGTGTTCCATGCCCAGGGCCTCCAGGAACTTCGGGGGGAGCTGGACGCGCCCGGAGCGGTCGAGGACGACGTACTCGCGTTCGCTGATGGATTCCTCGCCGTGCTCGTCGGTGACCAGGCGACGCAGGACCTCGCTGCTGGTGCGGCCGTCGCGGATCGCCACGGTCCGGCGGACCTCGCCCGCCACCATCGGATCGTGCGTCACGATGATCACCGTCACGCCGAGTTCCTTGTTCACCGTCCGGAATGTCTCGAAGACCGCCGCCGCCGTCTCCGAGTCCAGTTCGCCCGTGGGTTCGTCGGCGAGCAGCACCTTGGGGTCGTTCGCCATGGCCACGGCGATCGCTACGCGCTGCTGCTGGCCGCCGGAGAGTTCCGCCGGGCGCCGGTGCGCCAGTTCGCCGATCCCGAGGGCTTCCAGGATCCCCCCGACCCTGGCCGCGCGGCGTGCGCGCGCGCCGCGGCGGGGGCGCACGCCCTTCAGCTGCATGGGCAGGGCCACGTTCTGGGCGGCCGTCAGGAAGGGCAGCAGGTTGCGCGCCGTCTGCTGGAAGACGAACCCGACCGCTTCGCGCCGGTAGCGCAGCCGGTCCCGCGCCGACAGTTCCAGCAGGTCGTAGCCGGCGACCGCAGCGCTGCCGGCCGTGGGGACGTCCAGGCCCGCCAGGATGTTCAAGAGGGTGGACTTGCCGCTGCCGGAGGCCCCGACCAGGGCCATCAGGTCGCCCTGGTCGACCGTCAGTTCCAGCCCTTGGAGGGCCTGTACCTCGATGCCGTCCTGGCTGAAGATCCGGACCAGGCGGTCGCAGGCGATCGCGACGTCCGCCGCCGCAGTGCGCGGCTCCGCGGCGGCCGTCGCCCGGCGGCGAAGCTCCTCGTACGTCGGCTGGTCGGTTTTCAACGCTGGTCTCCCGCTCTCAACTCGTTGGTGATCTGCCGTCGCCCGGATGTCGCCGCCTCGACGAACACGGCCGCGGCGACCAGGGCGGCCAGGCCCAGGGCCTGGGTCAGCACGGGCCCCGCCGTGAGCCGCACTCCGTCCGGCACGCGGGCGCCGACCAGCGTGGTCAGGTCGATCGCCGGGCCCAGCAGGGCCACCGCGGCGGCCGCCACCAGCGCCCCGCCGAGCGCCGCGGCCAGGGTCTGCGGCAGGGTCTCGGCAAGGATCAGCGCCACGCCCTGCCTGCGACGCAGGCCCATGGTGCGCAGCCGGGCCAGCAGCGCCGCGCGTTCGGGTACGGCCCGCATCAGTGTCAGCAGGACGGCCAGCAGGGCGAAGCCCGCCGCTCCGGCCACGGAGGCCCAGAAGAGGCGCTGTGCCGAGCGCTGCAGTGGATCGGCGCCCAGTGACGTGACGGCCTCGGAGCTGGTGCTCACGGGGTACACGTCGTCGAGCGGGGCCGGGCCCGCGGCGGAACCGGAACCGGGGATCGGAGCCGGGGCCGGGCCGGGAGTCGCGGGCGGCGCCGGGAGCTTGGAGCGGACCAGCGCGCGCACCCGGTCCCCGTCGACGTCGCCGAGGCCGAGCCACCGGTTCGGGTGGCCGGCGCCGCCCATGAGGACCGTCGCGGCTCCCGTCGGGAGGACGACGGTCGCAGCGTCCCGCGCCGGATGGGCCGGGGTGCAGTCGACCATTCCCACGACCCGTACCTTCAGCTCGCCGCCGTCGCCGGGCTGCACCGTGTACGTGCCGCCCCGCGTGGCCTGCCCGGCCAGGCTCGCGCTGAACAGCGCGGGCACCGGGGCATCGGCGGACTGCGCACCGCCGTCGGCCAGCAGGGCCGGCTCGAAGGATCCGCAGCCGAGGACCCGGGACAGCTCCGCGTACGCGGCCGGCTCGGCAACGATCACGGTGACCTGGCTGGATCTCACGGTGGTGCCGTGCAGGGAGGAGTCGTGGTCGATCCACAGCGGCACGGACGTCCGTACGCCCGGCAGCTCGCCCGCGGCCTTCGCGAGTCCCGCCGGAAGAGGGGATTTCCCGTACGCGGAGATCGCCACGTCGCCCCCGACGGTCAGCCGGGCCACCCCCAGCCGGGACGAGTCCACCGACTGCAGCACGGCGGCGCCGAATCCCCCGGTGGTGATGGCCAGGAGCAGCGCGACCATCGGCAGGACGGAGGGACCGGTGCGGCCGCGGGCCTGCGTGCCGGTGGCCCCCGAGCCGCGGGCGGCCCGCGCGAGTCCGAGGAAGCCGACCAGCCCGGAGCTGCGGCCGGCCGCCCGGGCGAGCCATCCGGTGACCACCGGCTGGAGCCGGGCCAGCAGCAGCCCCCCGCACAGGGCGAGCAGCAGCGGGGCAGCGATCAACAGCGGGTCGAGGTCGCTGCCGGGCGGGGCGACCCCGCGT
>NZ_JBSGZP010000538.1:0-5232 GCF_053611065.1 Streptomyces sp. NPDC054840 | reverse complement strand
GGCCCGTTCTGCATTTCGCAGCTTCTGAGAGGATCTGTCACGTGAGTGACGAGGTGGAACCCGGGCACGTCCGGGTGCGGCTGGACCTGAGCTATGACGGCAAGGACTTCTCCGGCTGGGCGAAGCAGCGTGTGCTGCGGACCGTCCAGGGCGAGCTGGAGTCGGCCCTGCAGACCGTGATGCGGCTGTCCGAGCCGGTCGAGCTGACCGTGGCCGGGCGGACCGACGCGGGGGTGCACGCCCGCGGGCAGGTCGCGCAGTTCGACCTCGCCGAGGAGGTGTGGGCCGAGCACCACGACAAGCTGCTGCGCCGCCTCGCGGGCCGGCTGCCGCACGACGTACGGGTGTGGAAGGTCGCCGAGGCGCCCCAGGGCTTCAACGCGCGGTTCTCGGCCATCTGGCGCCGCTACGCCTATCGCGTCGGGGACCACCAGGGCGGCGTCGACCCGCTGCGCCGCGGGCACGTGCTGTGGCACCAGTGGCCGCTCGACGTGGACGCCATGAACGAGGCCGCCGTCCCGCTGCTCGGCGAGCACGACTTCGCCGCGTACTGCAAGAAGCGTGAGGGTGCCACGACCATCCGGACCCTCCAGCAGCTCAGCTGGGAGCGCGCCGAGGACGGCATCATCACCGCGACCGTCCGCGCCGACGCCTTCTGCCACAACATGGTCCGCTCGCTGGTGGGCGCGCTGCTGCACGTCGGCGACGGGCACCGGCCCACCGACTGGCCCGGCAAGGTGCTGGCGGCCGCCGTACGGGACTCCTCGGTGCACGTGGTCAAGCCGCACGGCCTGACCCTGGAGGAGGTCGGCTACCCGGCGGACGAGCTGCTGGCCGCCCGCAGCAAGGAAGCGCGCAACATGCGGACCCTGCCGGGCACCGGCTGCTGCTGACCCCCCCCGCAGGGTCCGGCTAATCCGTTTGGGCGGATCGGCGCCGGACCGGGACAATGCCCGGCATGGGACATCTCGAAGCCAGCCATCTGGAGTACTACCTTCCCGACGGGCGGGTACTGCTCCCTGACGTCTCCTTTCGCGTGGGGGAGGGGTCGGTCGTCGCGCTCGTCGGGGCGAACGGGGCCGGCAAGACCACCCTGCTGAAGATGATCTCCGGCGAGCTCCAGCCGCACGGCGGCGGCATCACCGTCTCCGGCGGTCTCGGCGTGATGTCGCAGTTCGTGGGCTCGGTACGGGACGAGACGACCGTACGGGACCTGCTGGTCTCGGTGGCGCAGCCGCGCATCCGGGAGGCCGCGAAGGCCGTGGACCGGGCCGAGCAGCTGATCCTGACGGTGGACGACGAGGCCGCCCAGATGGCCTACGCGCAGGCGCTGAGCGACTGGGCGGACGTCCAGGGGTACGAGGCGGAGACGCTGTGGGACGTCTGCACCATGGCCGCGCTGGCGATCCCGTACGACACCGCGCAGTTCCGCGAGGTGCGCACGCTGTCCGGCGGTGAGCAGAAGCGGCTCGTGCTGGAGGCGCTGTTGCGCGGTCCCGACGAGGTGCTGCTGCTCGACGAGCCGGACAACTATCTGGACGTCCCCGGCAAGCGCTGGCTGGAGGAGCAGCTGAAGGCCACCCGCAAGACGGTGCTCTTCGTCTCCCACGACCGGGAGCTGCTGACCCAGGCCGCCGAGAAGATCATCAGCCTGGAGGCGAGCCCGACGGGCTCCGACGTCTGGGTGCACGGCGCGGGCTTCGCCACGTACCACGACGCCCGCAAGGAGCGCTTCGCGCGCTTCGAGGAGCTCAAGCGGCGCTGGGACGAGGAGCACGCGCGGTTGAAGGCGCTGGTGCTGCGGCTGCGCAACCAGGCGGCGAGCAGCCCCGACATGGCCTCGCGGTACCGGGCGATGCAGACCCGCTTCCAGAAGTTCGAGGAGGCCGGCCCGCCGCCGGAGCCGCCGCGGGAGCAGGACATCCGGATGCGGCTCAAGGGCGGGCGTACGGGCGTGCGCGCCCTGACCGTGGAGAACCTGGAGCTGACCGGCTTGATGAAGCCGTTCTCCCTGGAGGTCTTCTACGGGGAGCGGGTCGCGGTCCTCGGCTCGAACGGCTCGGGCAAGTCGCACTTCCTGCGCCTGATGGCGGGCGAGGACGTCAAGCACACGGGCACGTGGAAGCTGGGCGCACGGGTGGTTCCCGGCCATTTCGCGCAGACCCACGCCCATCCGGAGCTGTTCGGGCGGACCCTCGTGGACATCCTGTGGACGGAGGCGGCCAAGCCCCTGGGGCAGGCGATGGGCGCCCTGCGCCGGTACGAACTGGAGCGCCAGGGCGACCAGCCGTTCGAGAAGCTCTCGGGCGGGCAGCAGGCGCGCTTCCAGATCCTGCTGCTGGAGCTGGCGGGCACCACGGCGCTGCTGCTGGACGAGCCGACGGACAACCTGGACCTGGAGTCGGCGGAGGCCCTGCAGGACGGGCTGGAGGCCTACGACGGCACTGTGCTGTGCGTCACGCACGACCGGTGGTTCGCGCGCACATTTGACCGTTACCTGGTCTTCGGTTCGGACGGTGTTGTGCGGGAGACTCAGGAACCCGTCTGGGACGAACGTAGAGTCGAACGCAAGCGCTAGGGGGAGGCCGACCGTCGCCCCCTCGGTCGAGTGAGGGGCAGGCGTCGTGGGGCTGCGGCCTAGCATCTGGCTGATGAAGTGGGAGAACCAGGGCGTCAGGAACCGGGGGGCCGGGGACGGGGCGCTGGGGGGCGGGGGGAGCGGGAGCCGGCTGATCGACTGGCTGCTGCAGCCGGCCGCCCGGTCCTGGCAGGCGGTTTCCCTCGCGGTGCTCCTCGGGATCGCCGTCTCCACGAGCCTGCGGGCGAACTGGGGCTCCGACAACGCGTTCGTGGTCAAGGCCGCGGAGACGCTGCTGGCGGGCGGGTCCCCGTACGAGGACAAGCGCTTCCTCTACCTCCCCAGTGCCGTGCTCATGGCGGTTCCGGAGGCACTGCTGCCGCGTGAGGTGCTGCGGTGGGTCCTGCCGCTCGGGATGTCGGGGCTGCTGGGAGTCGGCTGGCTGGCCGCACTGCGGATGTTCGCGGTGCCGCTGCGCTCCCGTTTCGCCGTCGCAGGCTTCGCGGTGTTCGCCCTCGCCTACAAGCCGTACGTCAACCTCGTGCTGATCGGGAACTGGACCGCCATCTCGGCGGCCGCCCTGCCGGTGGCGCTGCTGCTCGTCCGGCGGAGCAGGTGGGGGTCGGCCGGCCTGGTGGTCGGGCTCGCGATCGCGTGCAAGCCGATGCTGGTGCCCCTCGGGCTGCTCTTCCTGGTCGCCGGGCGGTGGCGCGGGCTGGCCGCGGCCGTGCTGGTGCCGCTGGGGTTCTCGCTGGCCGGCGCGCTGGTGATGCCGAACCCGTCGCTGTTCTTCACCAAGACCCTGCCCTTCCTGCTCCAGGGGCAGGACTCGTACGCGCTGCCGTGGGACGCCTCGCCGATCGCCGTGCTGCCGCGGCTGGGCGTGCCCGCGCCGGCGGCGGTGCTGCTGGCCTTCGCGGGGGCGGGGGCGGGCCTGTGGGCGGCCTGGGTGCGGTGGCGGCGGGAGGACACCGACGGGGGCGAGCTGCGCCTGGTGGAGACGGCCTGCATGGTGATGCTCGCCGCGTTCCTGGTGTCGCGGCCGTCCTTCGACCACTACCTGCTGGTGGTCCTGCCGCTGCTGATGGTCTCGGTGGTGCGGCCGGACTCCTCGGCGCGTTCGCCCTGGTTCTGGGCGGCGCTGGGGCCTCAGGTGGCGGGCATTCCGTGGCCGTCCGAGCTGGAGGCCAAGCGGCGGGCGTTCAAGGACTGCGCCACCCTGTGCGGGCTCATGATCGTGACGGCGTGTCGTGCACTGCGCCCGGGACGGGTTACTCTGGAGCCCGTAACAACTGCGGGGTCCCCACCCAGGACCGAACCGGAGTGCGCCGCGACGCCAGCAGAATCGGCATCGCGGACCGCGTTTTGACCCGTACGGGTCTGCTTGGGTATCCTGCTGGTTTGTTATGCGTATTGGCTTTCTCATTCTCACGTGAAAGGCCTTGCGCCGGTCCACCGGACCGATGACCAGCAGTTCACACGGGTTGCGTCCCCGTTGTGAATGAGGGCTGTCGTGATCGTCCGTGGTGACCCTGTCAGGACCTTCCCGTGGGGCTTGCGCCCTTGGGATACCACCACCGAAGAAGCGAAGGCATACGCGTGCGTACGTTCAGCCCCAAGCCCGGCGACATCTCGCGCCAGTGGCTCGTCATCGACGCCCAGGACGTTGTCCTCGGCCGTCTGGCGACCCAGGCCGCAGCCCTCCTGCGCGGCAAGCACAAGCCGACTTACGCCCCCCACATGGACATGGGCGACTTCGTCATCATCGTCAACGCCGACAAGGTTCACCTGTCCGGCAACAAGGCGACCCAGAAGATGGCGTACCGCCACTCCGGCTACCCGGGCGGTCTCCGCTCCGTGCGCTACGACGACCTCCTGGCGAACAACCCGGAGAAGGCCGTCGAGAAGGCCATCAAGGGCATGCTCCCCAAGAACACCCTGGGCCGTCAGATGCTTTCGAAGCTGAAGGTCTACTCGGGCGATGTGCACCCCCACGCTGCTCAGCAGCCGGTGCCGTTCGAGATCACCCAGGTCGCGCAGTAGTTCCGGCCACCCCCTAAGACGTAGAAAATTCTGAGGAGCATCGTGGCCGAGACCACCGCCGAGACGACCCCCGTCGAAGAGTTCGAGGGCAACGTCGAGGAGTACACCACCGAGTCGGACGTCGTCGTCGAGGGCGACTACACCTCCGAGTCCCTTGCCGGCCGCTTCGGCGACCCCCAGCCGGCCGCCGGCCTGGGCCGTCGCAAGAACGCCATCGCCCGCGTCCGGATCGTTCCGGGCACCGGCAAGTGGAAGATCAACGGTCGCACCCTTGAGGACTACTTCCCCAACAAGGTGCACCAGCAGGAAGTCAACGAGCCCTTCAAGCTCCTCGAGCTCGACGGTCGCTACGACGTCATCGCCCGCATCTCGGGTGGCGGCGTGTCCGGTCAGGCCGGCGCCCTGCGCCTCGGCGTGGCCCGTGCGCTCAACGAGGCGGACGTGGACAACAACCGCCCGGCGCTGAAGAAGGCCGGCTTCCTCTCCCGCGACGACCGTGCGGTCGAGCGCAAGAAGGCCGGTCTCAAGAAGGCCCGTAAGGCTCCGCAGTACAGCAAGCGTTAATCTGCGCCTGCTGTTCTGTAACGAAACCGCCCCGGCAGCACTCTCTG
>NZ_JBSGZP010000537.1:0-5240 GCF_053611065.1 Streptomyces sp. NPDC054840 | reverse complement strand
ACGTGCACACAGTCCGCAAACCCGACACCACGAAACCGAAAACGAAGAAGTCGACGACCCCTCGCCCACGCCGCACGGGTTAAAGATCAAGTTAGCGGGTCTCGCGCCCCCGAACGGCCACGCTCAGCTCGACGACGTAGTGCTCCTCCACCCATCCGTCCGGGAACCGGTCCATGAGGAGGGCGCGTTCGTCCTCCAGGAAGGCGTCCGTGCCGGGCTCGCCGATGAGGAACAGGGAGTGGGTGGACAGCTTGGCCAGATGCGTGTCGACCGGGACGCGACGCGACCACGCCAGCCGGCGGTCGGTGAAGCGCAGCCCCTCCTGGGAAAGGGCGCGCTCGTTGATGTACCAGCCCGGGCCGAACCGCTCCTCGATCCGGTTCTGCTGATCGGCGATCCAGGCGACCCCCGTGTCCGGATCGTTCTGCCACACCGCCAGGGCCCCGCCGGGACGCAGCACGCGCAGGGCCTCGGGGACGGCGTGCGCCGGGTCCGTCCAGTGCCAGGACTGCGCGTACGTCAACAGGTCCAGGCAGCCCGCGGCGAGCGGCAGCCGGTTGCCGTCCGCGCGGATCAGCGGGATGCCGGGGTTGCGGCGCCGGAACTCCTGCGCCATGCCCTCGCCCGGCTCCACCCCCACCACCAAGGCCCCGCGGGCCTCCAGCAGGGCAGTGGCGATTCCCGTTCCCGCCCCGACGTCGGCGACCCGTGCTCCCGCCAGCGGAAAGCCGGCCATCTCCGCCAGCGTGTCGAAGAGCGCGGGCGGGTACGCGGGGCGATGGGCCGCGTAGCGTGCGGCCGCGGAGCTGAAGGAACGAGCACGGGATTCGTTCGTCATGGCGTCCATGATGCCGGTGTCCCGGAGCGGCGCGGAGAGGCAGTCCCCCATGGTGGCCGCGCGGTATGTCACATCGCTGGTAGAGGCGTTGGAGCGGTACGCCGGGCGGCCCGCGCTCGGCGTCGGCCCGGTCGTCCTCGGGTTCCAGGAGGTGCTCGACGGGGCCTTCCGACTGGCCGCAGTGCTCTCGGGGGCGGGAATCGGGCGTGGCTCGGGACTGGCCTGCGTCACGGGTACGAACCGGCCGGAGGTGCTGCTGGTACGGATCGCCGCGCATCTGCTGGGCGCCCGGCTGACCCAGGTGCTCGCCGGACCCGCCCTGTACGGGCTGGACTTCCTCCTGCGGGACTGCCGGCCGGACCTGGTCGTGCACGATGTGCCGGTGCCCGGGACCGGGGCGCCCCGGCTCGGGCTGGCCGAACTGCTCCGCCGAGCTGCCGAACGCGAGCCGGGCCCGGTGCCGATCCGGGCGCGGGAGGACGACGTGGCGCGGGTGACGTACACGGGCGGAACCACGGGGCGGCCCAAGGGGGTGGCCTCCACTTTCGCGGCGATGGCGGCGCGGAACGCCGGACGACCGGCGGCCTGGGCGACGTCGGTGTACCTGTCGGTGACCTCGCTGGCGCAGCGGTCCGGTGGGCGGTGCCTGGAGCAGTGGCGGGCCGGGGGGCGGGTGGAGATCCTCGAACCGTTCACGCCTACGGAATTCTCGGCGGCCTGCCGGCGTCTGGCGCCGGTGGCCACCTACCTGACGACCTCGATGGTGTACCGGCTGCTGGACGACCCGGCGACCACCCACGGTGTGCCCGGGCTGCAGGCGGTCTCCTACGGCGATTCGCCCGTCCACCCCGAGCGGCTGCGCGAGGCGGTGACCCTCTGGGGCGGCCGATGGCGGCAGGGCTACGGCACGAACGAGGCGGGGGTGATCTGCCGGCTCTCCCCCGCCGACCACGACGCGGCGGTGGAGGGACACCCGGAGCTGCTGGCGTCGGTGGGGCGGCCCGTCGCGGGGGTGGAGGTGAAGGTGTGTGACGAGCGGGACGCGCCGGTGGCGGCCGGCCGCACGGGCGAGGTGTGGATGCGGTCGGCGGCGATGATGACCGGGTACTGGGGCCGGCCCGAACTGACCGCGGGTGTAGTGCGGGACGGTTGGCTGCGGACGGGGGACCTCGGACACTTCGGGGCCGACGGCTACCTGTTCCTGGACGACCGGATCCACGACGTGGTGATGGTCCACGGGGACAACGTGTACTGCGTGCCCGTCGAGGCCGCGCTGGCCCGGCATCCGGCGGTCGCCCGGGCCGTGGTGGTGGGGCGGCACAGCGATCTCACCGGCGAGGAGGTGTGCGCCTTCCTGGTGCCGGCGGCGGGGTACGAGCCCGGCGCCGGACTCGCCGCCGAGGCCTGCGACCTGGTGGAGAAGGCCCTGGCACCGGCGCACCGGCCGACCGCGGTGTTCTGGGAACGGTCGATCCCGCTGACCGCGCGGGGCAAGCCGGACAAGCGCGGGCTGCGGGAACGGGCGGCGGGGGCGGCGGGCCGACAGACGTAGGGGCCGTGGGGCGGGTAGGTCAGGGGCGGGCGGCGGCGTGGGTCCGGACATGCCCCTCACCGCGGCCGGGCGGGGTCGGCCGGCTCCCGACGGGTGAGGAGCAGGGCGAACGGCCCGGTGCCGGGGAAGATGGGGGCGGCGGTGCCAATGCGGCCGATTCAGCCGTAGCGGCCCGGTGCGTGTGGGCCGGTCGCTCATCGCCCACCTTCTCGGACGCGGATGCTCGCAGGAAGACTGCCGCCTGGCGCCGGACGCCGAAATCATCGGTGCGGCATGCACCGGTGCGGCATGAACCGGTGCGGCACGACCGCGCAGGGCCGGGCCGGCCGGGGCGGGCCCGCTACGCGGCCGGGACCACCGACGCGCGTATCGCGGAGGCCCACTCGCCCAGCAGGGCGGCGTGGCGGATCCGCTCCGCGTCGGAGAGGCGGCCCTCGGCGCGCGCGAAGAGGCGGCGGATGTCGGCGTTGATGTCGGCGAGGGATCGTTCGGGGACGGGGACGAGCTGGTCGTCGGAGGTCGGGCTCACGTGATCAAGAGTAGGCGGCACCTCTGACAACGGTGGACCATGTCCGTCATGCGGACGCCCCCGGAGCGGGTCTCGTCCCGCTCATTGCGCCAGCCGGGCGGCCCGGAAGCGGAGGTAGCGGCGCTCCGGAATGCTGAGCGTGAGACCGGCCGCCTTCGCGTAGGCCGCCCGCGCCGCCGCCCGCTCGCCCGCCATCTCCAGCAGGTGGGCCCGTACGGCTTCGAGCCGGTGGTGGCCCGCCAGGCGCTCGTCCTCGTCCAGGTCGGCGAGCAGGGCCAGGGCCCGCCGCGGCCCGTGCACCATGGCCACCGCGACCGCGTGGCCCAGGCGCTCCAGCGGGCCGGGGACCAGGTGGATCAGTACCTCGTACAGGGCGAGGATTTCCGCCCAGTCGGTGTCCTCGTCGCTCGCCGCCTCGTCGTGCACGGCCGCGATCGCGGCGCGCACCTGGTACGGGCCCAGCGGCGCGCGCGTGAGGGCGTCGCTGACCAGCGCGACGCCTTCGGTGATGGCGGTGCGGTCCCACCGCGTACGGTCCTGGTCGGCGAGGGGGACCAGGTCGCCGTCGGGCGTGGTGCGGGCGGCCCGGCGGGCGTCGGTGAGCAGCATCAGGGCCAGCAGGCCGGACACCTCGCCGTCGGCCGGGAGCTGTGCGTGGACGGCGCGGGTGAGGCGGATCGCCTCGGCGGCGAGGTCGGCGCGCTGCAGATCACGGCCCGCGGTGGCGGTGTAGCCCTCGTTGGAGATCAGATAGAGCACGTGGAGCACGTCGGCGAGCCGTACCGCATGGTTCTCGGCCGCTGCCGGTCCGATCCCGTCGCTCCCGCCGTTGCCGTCGGTACCTCCCGGCCTGATGCCGAACGGGGCCTCGGAGGCCTTGACGCGCCGTTTCGCCCGGGTGATCCGCTGGGCCATCGTGGCCTCGGGCACCAGGAGGGCGCGGGCGATCTCGGCGGTCGTGAGGCCGCCGACCGCGCGCAGGGTGAGGGCGATCCGGCCTGCGGGAGGCAGTTCGGCGTGGCAGCAGAGGAAGAGCAGGGCGAGGGTGTCGTCCTCGTCGGGCGCCCCGCGCTCCCCCGGCGGCGGGGCCACGAACTCGTCGCGCGGGGGCAGCGCGACGGCCGTCTCCTCGCGGCGTCGGCGCGCGTCCTCGCTGCGCAGCTGGTCGGTGAGCCGGCGGGAGGCGACGCGGATCAGCCAGCCGCGGGGATTGGCCGGGCGGCCCTCCTCGGGCCACTGCCGGGCGGCGGCGAGCAGGGCCTCCTGTACCGCGTCCTCGGCCGCGTCGAAGTGCCCGTAGCGGCGGACGAGCGCGCCGAGAACCTGCGGCGCCAGTCGGCGCAGCAGGTCCTCGCTCGCGGGGGTGGGCGCGGGGTCGGGCGCGGGGTCCGGGTCGCTCAGCACATCTCGGTCCCCGAGCGGCTGTCGACGGGGTGCACGACGACCGGGTAGTGGGGGGCGCCCTCCGGCACCGGGCAGGCGTAGGCGCGGGCGGCGATCTCGGCGGCGCGGTCGAAGTCCGCGACGTCGACGATCCAGTACCCGGCGAGCACCTCCTTGGCCTCCCCGTACGGTCCGTCGGAGACCACGGGACTGCCGTCGGCGGCCGCGGTGACCAGGCGGGCGTGGCGGGGGGCTGCCAGGCCCTGTCCGTCGACCCACTCCCCCGACTCGGCGAGGTCGTCGTTGAGGGCGCCCATGTAGTCGAACATCGCCTTGAGGTCGGCTTCGGACCATCCGGGGGTGTCGCTGTTCGCGGCACCGCCCATGGCGTCGTAGTCGGACTGCTTACCGAGAACCATCAGCATGTACTTCATGGGGTGCCACTCCTTCTGTTCTGCGCGGCGGCTCCGGGACCGGACCCGTGGTGGGACCGGGGTCGGGATCGGATCGGGGTCGGATCGGGGTCAGGGTCGGGGTCGGGGGTCGGGGTGGGAGCCTTTCGTAGGGGACGTCGGAGCCGTGCTTCCCATTTCGACACGTCGGCCGCGGCCGCGCGACGGTTTCGGCCGGAGGCTGCTCCGTACAGCGGCCCCGCGCGGTTCCTGAGCCGCCCCCGCCACCGAGGTTCCGGTACCCGCCGGCCTCGCCGACGCCGTGGGAATCCGGCCCGAGGCCCCGTGCCGTACGGGCTGCGGGACGCGGGACGCCCCGGGCAGGTCGGGATCGCGCTCCACGCGAACCGGGTCCTCCTCACGGGGCGCGCGGTCACCGTTCTGCAGGCCACGCTCCGCGTCCGGGGGATCCTGGAGGAAACGTGACCGAACCGTCGCCGCCCCGAAGCGTGATCGGCCTCGTCGGCAGGGTCGCCACCTTGCTAG